>NZ_JAOCEW010000026.1:0-73860 GCF_029841665.1 Stenotrophomonas sp. GD03819 | reverse complement strand
ATGCGGCTCGCCGGGCATGGCCCGGCGCTACCGCGAAGCCGAACTCCATCCACGCATGGCGTGGATCTACCAATCCCCCGCCAGCAACGCGTCGGCCAGCACCTGCAGTTTCGGCGAATGCTGGCGCGACGGCGGGTAGATCAACGACAGTTCGCGGCTGCGGCCCTCGAAGGGCTGCAGCACGCGCTGCAGGCGGCCGTCGGCCAACGCATCGGCCACCGCGAAATCCATCACCTGCACGATGCCGATACCGGCGATGGCCGCTTCCACCAGCGGATCGCCGCTGTCGAACACCATCCGCGTCGGTGGTGTGACCTCACGCAGTTGCCCGTCCTGCAGGAACTGCCAGTCCACCAGCCGGCCACTGCGCAGGTTGCGCACCGCCAGGCAGGCGTGATCCTGCAGCGAGGCTACATCGCCCGGTGCGCCACAGCGGGCCAGATAGGCGGGGCTGGCCACCGTCACCCAGCGCAGCGGCCGCAAGGGCCGCGCGACGATGCGCTGGTCGGCGATGACGCCGGTGCGCAGCGCGGCATCGAAACCTTCTTCAACCAGATCGACCAGGCGGTCGCTGAGCACGGCTTCCACCTGCAGCTGCGGATGCTGTTGCAGCAACGGCGCCAGCATCGGCACCAGCACCTTGCGCCCGAACATCGACGGCGCACTGATCTTCAACGTGCCCGAGGGCGTGCACGGGCGGTCGGCCAGTTGCCGCTCGGCATCGTCCAGGCCGGCCAGCAGAGGGGCCACCTGTTCCACGAACTGGCGGCCATCCGGGGTCAGCGCCACGTTGCGGGTGTTCCGCTGCAGCAGCTTCACCCCCAGCGTGGCCTCCAGCCGGCCGATCGCGCGGGACAGGCCGGACTGGCTCAGGCCGAGCTGGCCGGCGGCCACCGTGAAGCTGCGTGCTTCGGCGACCTGCACCAGCATGCGCACCGCATTGAGGTCCATCGAGGCTGCATTCATGCTGAAAATCATGACAGATATGGGCGGCAGGGGGTTTATTGAGTTGCCCGCATCAATGAGACTGCGCTCCCCCCACCGCTCCAACCCGCCGATGCCTCCCCTCAAATACCCGCGCTGGGCGCTGACCCTGCTGGCCGCCGCGCAGCTGATCATCGCCCTGGACGCCACCATCATCTTCGTCGCCCTGCACGACATGGGCCGCGCGCTGCAGATCAATGCGCAGCAGCTGCAATGGGTGGTCAGTGCCTACACCGTCGCCTTCGGCGGCAGCCTGCTGCTGGGGGGCCGTGCCGCCGACCTGGTCGGCCGCCGCCGTTTCTACCGGCTGGGCATGCTGCTGTTCGCACTGGCCTCGCTGCTTGGTGCGCTGGCGCCGAATGCTACCCTGCTGATCATCGCGCGTGCCGCACAGGGCGTCGGTGCGGCGCTGCTGTTCCCGGCTACGCTGGCATTGATCAACACGCTGTACGCCGAAGGCCCGGTGCGCAACCGCGCGCTGGCGATCTGGAGCATGGCCAGCGCTGTCGGCCTGGCGCTGGGCACGCTTCTGGGTGGCGTATTGACCCAGGCATTCGGCTGGCCGGCGGTGCTGGCGGTGATCGTGCCGTTGGCCACCGCCTGCGCCGTCGCCGCCGGTGCGTGGCTGCCGGCCGATGGTCCCCGAGTGCAGGGGCGCTCGTTCGACCTGGCCGGCTGCCTCACCGTCACCGCCGGCGGCAGCCTGCTGGTTACCACCCTGGTGCAAGGGCCGGAGTGGGGCTGGACGGCGCCGGCCACGCTCATCTGCCTGCTGCTTTCAGCGGTACTGCTGACCGTGTTCGTGCAGATCGAGAAGCGCAGCCGTGATCCGCTGATGCAGTTTTCGCTGCTGCGCCTGCCCGGCCTGCGCGCGGCACTGGGCCTGACCTTTGCCTTCATGAGCAGCTACGGCGTGCAGTACTACTTCCTGGCGCTGTACTTCCAGGATGGCTATGGCTGGAGCCCGCTGCAGGCTGGCATGGCGTTCCTGCTGCCGACGCTGGTGTGCACCTTCGGCATCCGTATTGCCGAACGCATGCTGCGGCGCCGTTCGCCACGGCAGGTGCTGGCCCGGGGCTTCGCCGCCGGTGCCATCGGCATCGCCGCGGTGGCGCTGGCAATGCCGCATGGCGCCGGCTACTGGCCGCTGCTGCCGGGCATCGTGGTGCTCAGCATCGGCCAGGGCATGAGCTGGACGGCGATGTGGATCGTGGCCGGGCAGGGGGTGCCGGGACCGCAGCAAGGTGTCGCGTCCGGCATGGCGGCCACCGCCCAGCAGATCGGCGGCGCCTTGGGATTGGCGGTACTGGTGATGATCGCCAACGCCGCGCGCGGCACGCAGGCAGCAACCAGTCCCGATGCCCTGCAGGGCATGGTCAATGCACAGTACGGCGCCGCGCTGTTCGCCGCGCTCGGCGTGGTGATCGCGCTGGGCCTGCGCCCGGCGCCGGTAGACTCGGCAGCGACCGCCTGCCTGAGCACCGACGCATGATCGAACTGCTGGACCTGCGACAGACCCTGCATGCCTTCGCCGCCTGCAACGATGATGATGAGGTGTGGAACGCCTTCGGCTGGGTGATGGCCAGCGACGAGGACCTGCTGTCGGCACGGCTGTGGTTGCCGTCATCCAGTGATGAAGCGCTGGATGACGATGGCGAGCGATCGGCCGCTTCGGCAGCGATGGGGCTGTTCCCGTATCTGGAACCGGCGACGTTTGCCGACGTGCTGGATGTGCAGAAGCGGCAACGCCCGCTGTCGTCGCTGCAGGACTACGCACAGGCGCTGGCGTACTACGCCGAGTACGACGCGTTCCAGCAGGTCGAGGGTATCGACGAGGCCCTGGCCGAAGCGGAAGCTGCGGAACAGGTGGCTGCGCGCGCGGCGGGTGTGGGCACAGGCATCTTCGCGTCCTTCGATATGGCATTGAACGCGTGCCCGGAGGCGCAGATCAAAGCGGCGGCGCAGCGCGTGGCGCGCCTTCTGGAGATTCCGGTGGGCGATGCATTGGCGCGTTGCCGCGCGTTGCCGCTACTGCTGGGTGAAGCGCTGGATCGGCGTCGTGCGCAGGCGATCAAGGATGACTTCGCCGACATCGGCGCGACGCTGCAGGTGCGTGGCTACAAGCCGTTCCCGTGGATGGACGCGCCTACGCTGCGGTAGCGCCGGGCCATGCCCGGCGGCATTCCGTTGCGCCGCCGCGATGCGGCTCGCCGGGCGTGGCCCGGCGCTACCGAGCTTCGGTCGGGTGGATGACGTTCAATCGAACGCCAGCAACTGCGGCTGCAACGCGTTGAAGATCCGCGCCAGCCGCTCCGCCCACGCCTGCTGCCCGGCCACATCGGCAATCAGGTCCTGGCGGATTTCCAGTTCCACGTGTACCAGCCCACGGCCTTCGCCATGCACCGGCACCGCGTAGTCGCTGGTGCTGCTGACCGAATACGGTTCGTTGTCACCCACCACCAGGTCGCCTTCGTCGCGTAGTGCCTGCAGCAGGGCATGGGCAAAGCGCGTGTCCTGGTGGTACAGCACGCCAGCATGCCACGGCCGCTGCGCGCCGTTCATCGCCGGGGTGAAGCTGTGCATCATCACCAGCAGCGTGGGGCGGCCGGCATCACGGCGTGCATCAAGCTCGGCGTCGATGCGCGCGTGATAGGGCGCGTGGATCGCATCGATACGCTGCTGCCGCTGCGCCGCCGACAACCCGGCATTGCCCGGCACCACGGTGTGGTCGCTCACTTCCGGAATCAGCGTCGGCGAGGCCAGCGGACGGTTGCAGTCGATCAGCAGGCGCGAATAGGTCTGTTCGATCGCCCAGGCGTCCAGCCGTTCGGCCAGTGCGCGGGTGGTGCCGGCAATGCCGATGTCCCAGCCGATATGGCGGTCCAGCTCGGCCTGCGCCAGGCCAAGGCCTTCCAATGCTCGCGGCACCTGCTGGCCGGCGTGGTCGGCCAGCAGCAGGTACGGTGAGGCGCCCTGCGGCCGGTGGAGGGTGTAGATCGCCGGGTCGTCGGCGCCCAGCAGCGCCGGCAGCGCATGCAGGTCGGCGTCAGCCACGCGGGCGTCCGTCCAGGTGGTGCTCGATCATCCACAGCCCGGCCCAGAGCTTGGCATCCAGCTCGTAGCCTTCGCCCATCTTCTGTACCAGCCAGGCCGCAGCCTCACTGCGCGGAATCTCGTGCACGGTGATGTCCTCGCTGTCATCGCCGCCGCCTTCGCCGATCCGGCGCAGGCCGGTAGCGCGCACGAAGGCGATCTTCTCGCTGCTGGCGCCGGAAGATGTCGGGCCGATCATCAGCACTTCGGCGTGGTCGGCGGTCCAGCCGGTTTCTTCTTCCAGCTCGCGAACGGCCGAAACTTCGATTGATTCGCCCGCGTGGATGTCGCCGACCAGGCCGGCCGGCATCTCGATGGTGGGGGCCTGCAGCGGCACGCGGAACTGCTCGACGAACAGCACGTTGTCCTCGGGGGTGACGGCGATGATGATCGCTGCCAGGCCGCCGGCATGGGTGCGTTCGCTGTACTCCCAGGTGCCTCGCACCAGCATGCGCTGGTACTTGCCTTCATAGACGACACGCGGGGCTTCGGTGTTGCGCTGGCTCATGCGGGCTCGCTGTGGGTGGGAAGAATGTCGGGTACGCCGGCGGCATCGAACAGCCGACGGCGGGTCATCGGGCCGAAGCGCAGGGCCTGGCACAGGCCACCGAGCAGCTCCGGGTCGGCCGCCTGGCGCAGCAGGCCGGGCTGGCTGCCTTCCAGAGGTGCGTCCAGCGCGATGGTGGTCAGCTGGCGCCAGAGCAGGGCGTGCTCGCGCTGTTCGCGCAGGCGCACGGCCATCTGCGCGGCACCGCGCAGGCGCAGGAACGGCACTTCGTCCAGGCGTTCGTACAGCGCATCCATGCTGCCGAAATGGGCCAGCAGCACGGCGGCGGACTTGCTGCCGACACCACTGACGCCGGGAATGTTGTCCACCGCATCGCCGCACAGTGCCAGGTAGTCGGCAATCTGGTGAGCGTGCACGCCGTGCCGTGCCTTCACCCCGGCCACGTCCCAGCGCTGGTTGCGTGCGTAGTCCCACTGCTCGTCGTGATCCAGCAGCAGCTGCGAGAGGTCCTTGTCGGCGGAAATGATCACCCCGCGGTGGCTGCCACGGTGGACGTGCAGCGCGCTGCCGATCAGGTCATCGGCCTCGTATTCGTGGTGGGCCAGCACTGCAAGGCCCAACGCCGCGCACAGCGCCTTGCAGTGCACGAACTGGCGCTTGAGCGCCTCCGGCGCCGGGTCGCGGTTGGCCTTGTAGGCCGGATACAGGCGGTGGCGGAAGCCACTGTCCAGTGCTTCGTCGAAGGCGATGGCGATGTGCCGCGGGCGCTCGCGCTCGAGCAGGTCCAGCAGGAAGCGGGCGAAGCCGTGCACCGCGTTGGTCGGCCAGCCCTGCGCGTCCTGGAACTGGTCCGGCAGCGAGTGCCAGGCGCGGAACACGTAGATGCTGGCGTCGACCAGGTACAGCGAGGGCGGCGCTGCCGGCAGGCTCATGCCGGCGGCGTCCAGTCACGCAGCAGGGCCGCCGGATCGGGGCGCTCGCGTTCGGGGACGGCGGCCTTCGGCGTGCCGATATGGATGAAACCGGCGATGCCTTCGCCCTCGGACAGCCCCAGATAGGCCTGCACGGCCGGATCGAAGGCCATCCATGCGGTCAGCCACTGCGCACCGAAGCCCAGCGCCTGCGCGGCCTGCAGCAGGGCGAAGCAGACGCAGCCGGCGGTCATCAGCTGTTCCTGTTCGGGCACTTTCGGGTCCGGACGCGGACTGGCCACCACCACGATCACCAGCGGCGCGTGGCTGAAACGCTGGCGGTCCTTTTCGAATACCGCCTCACCGGCATGCGGGTCGCGCTGGCGGCTGCGCTCGGCCAGGAAGTCGCCCAGAGTGTGACGTGCATCGCCGACGATTTTCAGGAAGCGGAACGGTACGCGCTTGCCGTGGTCGGGCACGCGCACGGCCGAGGCCAGCATGCGCTGCAGGGTGGCCGGATCCGGTCCGGGCTCGCCCAGTTGCCGCGAGGGCACCGAGCGGCGGGCATCCAGGGCAAGCAGGGCAGCGGGGTCGGGCATGGAGTCTGAACCGGTCATCACGGGTGTTTGATTATAGTCGGGGTGGTCAATGACGCCGTCTGTGTCGCGTCTCGCCCCTGAATATCAAACTGTGATGAACATCATGCCACTGGCGGGAATGGGACGACCGCTTCCTCTCGCCTCGTGGGCCTCGCACGGCTTACGATATCTATCTTGCCGGGCCGCCGGTCATGAGGTTTGAAGTGAGGACTGTTTCACTGTCCGTGACGGGCTGGCCGGCCTACCATCGACGTACCGGTACATGGGGTGTGCCGGTCGTCGCGATGTCCATGCTGTCTGTCGTATCAGAGAAGGTGGGGAGCCTTCCCGAATGATGAGCGCGCCCACACCGATGGGGTCGCCGGGCCGTGACCCGGTCCAGCTTCAGCGTGCCCGGGACATGGTCCTGCCGGCGCTGTGCCAGGCTTTCGGGGCCGCACTGGCGCGTTTCGACGATGCACTGTTCGACCGGGCCGGCAATGCAGGCTCGTCGCAGCTGCTGTTCCTGGATGCGATGCGCGAGCTGCGCCGCCGCCGTGAGGACATCGCCGCCGCCTTTGCCGGCCACCTGCAGCGGGCCTGGGATGCACTGGCCAGTGGCGAGCCGCTGTCGGCCGAAGCCACCCTGTCCGGACCGGCCGAGGATGGCCTGAGCCTGCTGGCTGAACATGTACTGGAGTCGCGGCTGGCGGTGCGCAATTTCGCCACCGTGCTGCTGCGCGACTTCAAGCCGGTGCTGGCGCGGCTGGACCGGCGCCTGGGCCGCTTGATCGGCGGCGCCGAGCTGGATGCCGACCACAATCCGGTCAGCCCCGAGCACCTGGGTGTGGCCATCCATGAGGCCTTTGCCGGCTGCGAGCTGGCGCCGGAAGTGCACCTGGTGCTGATCAAGCTGTGCGAACGCGACCTGCGCGCGCCGGTGGGCCGCATCTACGAGAAGCTGGACGAGCAGCTTGCCGCCGCTGGCGTGATGTCGCAGATGGGGGCGCCGCGGCGTCCGCTGTCGGCCGCGCCCGACCCGCGCATGGCGCCGGGGGCGGACGATCTGGTCGAGCCGCGCCTCGCGGCGGGCTTCGAATCCGAATTCAGCGATGATGAACAGGCCGCGCCGGCCTGGGCGCAGCGGTTCGCCGCGCGCTGGTCCGAGCGCCGTGGCCACATGCAGCAGCACCTCGGGGGCGAGGATGCCGGCAGCGGCGAGGCGTATGCCGGCCAGCAGGGGATGTTGCTGGAGGCCCTGCATGAGCTGCTGCAGCAGACCCGCCACGTTCGCGAGGACGCCACCTCGGCCGCGCAGGTCGCGGTTGGCCAGCACCGCCCGTTGAGCCAGCGCGAGATGATGTCGGTGCTGTCGCTGCTGCAGGCCACGCCCAGTGCGACGCTGCGTGCGGCCATCGGCGAGGACGGCGAATCGTTGGCGCAGCGATTGAAGAGTGAAGTGCTGTCCAGCGCCACCCGTCTTGGCGTCGATCCCGGCCAGACCCGGCTGGACCCGCAGGACGAGGACGCGATTGATCTGGTCGGCATGCTGTTCGACGTGATGCTGGACGAGCGCGAGCTGGAAGGCCGCTCACGCGAGTTGATCGGCCGCCTGGTGGTGCCCTTCGTCAAGGTGGCGATGCTCGACCGCCGCATGTTCGTGCAGAAGACCCACCCGGCACGCAAGCTGCTCAACTCGCTGGCCGAAGCCTGCGAAGGCAATACCGGCGAAAGCCAGGCCGAGCGCATGCTGATGGCCAAGGTCGAGGAGATCATCGAACGGCTGGTGGCCGAGTTCAACGAGAACCTGGCGATCTTCCTGACCCTGGAAGAAGAATTCCGCGAGTTCCTCGTGCAGCATCGCCGCCGCGTGGAAATCGCCGAGCGTCGCGCCGCCGAAACGCAGCGCGGGCAGGAAAAGCTGGAAATGGCCCGCAGCCGTGCCGGTGCCGAACTGGACCGCCGCATCGGCGATGCCACCCTGCCGCCGGCCATCGCCGAGTTCCTGCGCCAGCCGTGGCAGCACCACCTGACCCTGGCGCTGCTGCGCGAGGGCGAGGAGGGCGCGTCGGTGGCCGAGGCACTGAGCCTGGCTGACGGCCTGCTGGAGGAAGTGGCCGAGGCCCGCCGCCAGATCGTCGGCAAGCCGTGGCTGCAGGCCTGGCAGCCGGTGCTGGCCAAGGTATTTGCCAGTGTCGGCGTGCACGGCGATGCCGCCACCGGTGCCATCGACGCCTTGCATGACACCCTGCAGGGCATTGCTGAATCGCGCCCGGAACTGCAGCGCGCGCTGCCGGAACTGCCGCAGGTTGCCTTGCCGGCGCCGCCGGTGGCTGAATCGCCCGCGGTCGAGCTGGGCGGGCAGATCGACGCCGACGACTTCGACAACGCCGACGCCGACCGCTTCCGCCGCATGGAAATCGGCAACTGGCTGGACTTCGTCGACAAGGACGGCAAGGTGCAGGCCGGCAAGCTGTCCTGGGTCAGCCCGATCTCCTCGCGCCTGCTGTTCGTCAACCGCCGCGGCGTGCGCTTCTGCGTGGCCTCGCCGGAGGAACTGGCGGTGATGGTGCGGCTGGGCCGGCTGCGCGCCCACGTCGACGATGGCGCCTTCGACAGCGCGATGCAGGGTGTGATCGATCGGCTGGACCCGGGCAGCGCCACCCTGCACTGAGCGGTGGCTGCCTGCTAGGATCGGGAAAACTCACCGATCAGCGGGGACCTGCATGGCCGTGGCGTTGCTGGGGATCAAGGAGACCGCGCCGGGCGAACGGCGCGTGGCGTTGACGCCGGAAACCGCGCGCAAGCTCGGTGCCCTCGGCATTACCGTCTGGTACGAGGCTGGCGCCGGCTTGGCCGCAGGCTTCACCGATGCGGCCTATGACGATGCCGGCGCACGTGTGTTCGACGCGGGCCGTTGGGGCGAGATCGATATCCTGCTGTGCGTGCAGGCGCCGCCGGCGTTGGTCCTGGAGCAGCTCAAGCCCGCTGCCAGCGTGGTTGGCCTGCTGGCCCCGGCCAGTGATCCGGCGCTTGCGGCATTGGCCGCTGGCGACCGCCTGCAGCTGTTCCCGCTGCAGCAGCTGCCGCGCACCACCCGCGCGCAGGCGATGGACGTGCTCAGTTCGCAGGCCGGCATGGCCGGCTACAAGGCGGCGCTGATCGCGGCCGAACGCGCGCCCCGTTTCTTCCCGATGCTGACCACTGCTGCCGGCACCGTGCGACCGGCCAAGGTGCTGGTGATCGGTGCGGGCGTGGCGGGCCTGCAGGCCATTGCCACTGCCCGGCGTCTTGGTGCGCAGGTGGAAGGCTTCGACGTGCGCCCGGAAACCCGCGAGCAGATCCAGTCGCTGGGCGCGCGCTTTCTCGACCTCGGGGTGAGCGCGGCGGGCGAGGGCGGTTACGCGCGCGCGTTGACCGATGAAGAGCGTGCCGAGCAGCAGCGCCGCCTGGCCGACCACCTGCGTGGTGTGGATGTGGTGATCTGCACCGCTGCGGTACCGGGGCGACCGGCGCCGACGATCGTGACTGCCGCAATGGTGGAAGGCATGGCCACCGGCAGCGTGATCGTGGACTTGGCGGCGGAGAGCGGCGGCAACTGCGCACTGACCCAGCCGGGGCAGTGCATTGAACACCAGGGCGTGACCGTCGATGGCCCGCTGGGCCTGGCCAGCCGCGGTGCAACACAGGCCAGCGAGATGTATGCGCGCAACCTGCTCAACTTCGTCGCGCTGTTCGTGCGCGAAGGCCAGCTCGGTTTCGACTGGGACGACGAGCTGCTGGCGAAGACGCGCTGGCAGGCGTGAGTCGGTAGCGCCGGGCCATGCCCGGCGAGCGCAGCGGTATGCGGAAATCCGCCGGGCATGGCCCGGCGCTACCGAAGCGGAGGCGTTACCGCGGCTTCGCCGGCGGCGGGTTCTCGCGCACCCAGTCCTTGCGTTGTTCCGGCGTCATCTGCGACCAGCGCTCGCGCAGTGCGTCGCGCTGCGCGGGCGGCAGATCCCGCATCTGGCCGAACAGGGCCCGGGCCTGCTCACGCTGTTCCGGGTTCATGTGCTCGAAGCGGCGCAGGCCACGCCGGGCCTTGTCGCGTTCCTCAGGGCTCATCGACTGCCAGCGCTGGCCATGCGAGAGCATGCGCTGGCGCTGGCCGGCATCGGCGCTGTTCCAGCGGTCGCGCAGCGGTGCCAGCAGGGATTCCCGCTGTGCTTCACTCAACTGTTCCCAAGCCGGCAGCGGCGCGGGGCGTGCGGCAGGGGCGGGCGCGGCGCTCTGCGCCAGTGCCGGGAGGGCCGGCAGCAGCAACAGGGTCATTAGCAGGGGCAGGGCGTGCAGTCGGGACATCATTCACTCCATCGCCAGGTCGGTATCGCCCAGCCACAGGTACAGATCGGGATTTTCGTCGTAGAGCGCGCTGTTGTCTTCCACCGAGGCAAGCACAGGTGCCGGCGCAGGGCCCGTCAGCGTGCCATGGCCAGTGAACTGCAGGCCGATGCCCAGCGCCACCACCAGCGAACAGGCACTGGCCAGCCACCAGCGCCAGCGCCCGCGATGGGTGGCCGTGGCGCCGTGGCGAGCCTGGCGCAGCCGGGCCAGCGTTGCCGGCGACAGCGCGCGCAGCGACTGCGCGTGCAGGCCGCGCAGGGAGTCATCGGAAGGCAGGGAGCGGTTCACGGGTGGATCTCCAGGTAATCCTGCAGCGCCTGGCGGGCGCGTGCCAGATGGGTTTTTACCGCGCCTTCGCTGCAGCCCATGGCGCGGGCGGTGGTGGCCCCGTCCAGATCCTGCAGCACGCGCAGGGTGAACGCCTCGCGCTGGCGGGCGGGCAGGCGGCGCAACGCGTCCACCAGCTGCTGGTACTGCTGGCGCTGTTCATGCGCCTGTGCCGGGTCCGGGCCGGGATCGGCCCAATCGATCCCGCTGCCTTCCGCGTCCTGGTTGTCGCGCCAGAACGGCAGGCGGAAGCGGCGCCGGCGCTGCACGTCGATCACGCGCCGGCGCAGGATGCTCCAGAACAGCGGCGCCCATTCGGCCGCCGGCTTGTCGGCGTAGTCCAGCATGCGCAGCAGCGCGTCCTGCACCGCGTCCATGGCGTCTTCGCGCTGGCGCAGGCCGGCCTCGGCGAAGCGGAACGCACGCGGGCCAACGCTGGCCAGGAACGCTTCCAGCGACGCCGGCAGGGCATCGGTCTCGGCGCTCGGGGGGACGGGGCTGCTCACCAGCACAGGGTACGGTTCCTCGCTCGGGGTCACCATCGACAACGCGTGAGCGCGGCTTCGGTTGACGCCGGGCGCGCACCGGGTTCAGCCCATGGTTATGATGGGACGACGAAGACAGAGCAGGAGCGTTGCCAGTGAGTGACGGGTTCGTAGCGCTGTACATCTTCATGCTGGCAGCCATCGCCGGCCACGTGATCATTTCGCGGGTGCCGGTGATCCTGCATACCCCGCTGATGTCGGGCTCCAACTTCATCCACGGCATCGTGCTGATCGGTGCGATGGTGGTGCTGGGGCATGCGCAGACACCGCTGGAGAAAGCGCTGGGCTTCCTCGCCGTGGTGCTCGGTGCCGGCAACGCCGCCGGTGGCTACGTGGTCACCGCGCGCATGCTGGAAATGTTCAAGCCGAGCGCGCCCAAGGGCGGCAAGGACGAGTCGAAGGAGCCGCAGGCTTGAACATCAGCACCGTCGAACTGCTCGATTGGCTGGTCAAGGCCAGCTACCTCGTCGCCGCCACGCTGTTCCTGCTGGGCCTGCAGCGCATGGCCTCGCCGCTGACTGCGCGCAGCGGCATCCGCTGGGCCGGGCTGGGCATGCTGCTGGCCACGGTGGCGACGTTCTTCCTGCCCGAACTGCACAACGTGCCGCTGATCCTGGTGGCGCTGCTGCTCGGCGCCGGCCTGGCCTGGTGGTCGGCCGGCAAGGTCGCCATCACCGACATGCCGCAGATGGTGGCGCTGTACAACGGCATGGGCGGTGGCTCGGCGGCGGCGATCGGTGCAGTGGAACTGCTGCGCTACGCCTTCCTGGCCCACCGCGATACCAGCCACTGGAGCGCGCAGGCGCTGGCCGACCTGGCCGCGCGGCAGCCCTCGGGCACGATGCTGCTGTTGGCGGTGGTCGGCGCGGCCATCGGTGCGGTGTCGCTGTCCGGCTCGGTGATCGCCTGGGCCAAGCTGGATGGGCGCCTGGACAAGCGCGTGACCTGGCCCGGCCAGCAGGTGATGAACCTGCTGGTGGCACTGGCGGTGGTGGTGCTGGCGATCATCGCCGCGAGCACGCTCCACACCTGGGCGATCGTCGCCTTCTTCGTGCTGGCGCTGGCGCTGGGCGTGCTGATGACGCTGCCGATCGGCGGTGCCGACATGCCGGTGGTGATCTCGCTCTACAACGCCTTCACCGGCCTGGCGGTGTCGTTCGAAGGTTACGTGCTGGGCAACGAGGCATTGATCATCGCCGGCATGATGGTCGGCGCGGCGGGCATCCTGCTGACCCGGCTGATGGCCAAGGCGATGAACCGGCCGATCCGCAACGTGTTGTTCTCCAACTTCGGCGGTGGTGCCGGTGGCGAAGCGCAGGCGATCAGCGGTTCGCAGAAGCCGATCGAGGCAGCCGACGTCGCTGCGATGATGGCCTTCGCCGAGCGCGTGGTGATCGTGCCCGGCTACGGCATGGCCGTGGCGCAGGCGCAGCACAAGATCTGGGAACTGGCGCAGCGGCTGGGCCAGCGCGGGGTCAAGGTGAAGTTCGCGATCCATCCGGTGGCGGGGCGCATGCCCGGGCACATGAACGTGCTGCTGGCCGAGGCAGGCGTGCCCTACGACCTGATCGCCGACATGGACGACATCAACCCGGAGTTCGCCAACACCGACGTGGTGCTGGTGATCGGTGCCAACGACGTGGTCAATCCGGTGGCGCGCACCGACCCGGCCAGCCCGATCTACGGCATGCCCGTGCTGGACGTGGTCAACGCGCGCAACGTGGTGGTGATCAAGCGTGGCAAGGGCACCGGCTTTGCCGGCATCGAGAATGCGCTGTTCTACGCCGACAACACCCGCATGCTGTACGGCGACGGTGCGGAAGCGGCAGCCTCGCTGGTGAGCGAACTGAAGGCGCTCGACGGCGGACATTGAGGCCGTACCGGTAGCGCCGGGCCATGCCCGGCGGCGTTTCGTGCGGACCGCTGCGCTCGCCGGGCATGGCCCGGCGCTACCCTCATCCACGCGTGGCGTGAATCTGCGCGGTCAGCGCGCCAGCCAGGCGCCCACGGCCACGCCCAGGGCCAGCCACAGCCATTCCATTGCGCCATTGGCGAGGGTGATCAGGGTCCAGGCCAGGTGCGGGCCCATCCGCATCGTGGCGTCCCACAGATCCAGCCCGATCGAGCCGCCCATCCAGGCGCTGGCGATGGCCCAGTTGGCCACGGCGGCCACCAGCAGCGTGCCCAGTACGACCAGCGCGATGCGCAACCGGCCCGGGCCCAGCGTACCCATGCGCAGCATGAACACCAGTTCCAGGGCGGTCAGTACCGCCATCCAGCCGACCTGCCGGCCGGTCATCAGCGCCAGCACCATCCAGGCAAGGGGAGCAACAACCAGACCCAGCAACAGCATGATGGGCCAGAGCCAGGTCACGGTCCTGGCACGCGCGGCATTGGAGGACATCGAAGCTCCCTGAAGATCACCCACAGGATACTGTGGTTTGCCGCAGTGCACCGGCGGCCGCAGGGCGGCTGGGCTAGAATGCCGTCTTGCGTGGCCCCGGCCACGGCCCCATATCGGTCCCCATGTATTCCCGTAGCAGCGAACCTGTCCACTTCGAACGCGATTGCGAGGCCGTGATGGTCCCGCAGGGCGACACCGTGACCCTGCCTGCCGGCAGCTATGGGTACATCACCCAGGCGTTGGGTGGCAGTTATTCGGTGTTTGTCGAGGGCAACCTGTTCCGCATCGCTGGCAAGGACGGCGACGCCATCGGCAAGGAGGCGCCGGCACCGCTGGAGCTGCCCGCCGATGCCACGGATGAACAGGTGGAACAGCTGGTGTGGCAGCAGCTGCGCACCTGCTTCGACCCGGAAATTCCGGTGAACATCGTCGAACTGGGCCTGGTCTACGAAGTCGAGATCAAGCACCTGGACGAAGGCAAGCGCGAGATCGATGTGAAGATGACCCTGACCGCACCGGGCTGCGGCATGGGCGAGATCCTGGTCGACGACGTGCGCAGCAAGCTCGAAATGATCCCGACGGTGGCCGAGGCCGACGTCGACCTGGTATTCGACCCGCCGTGGAACCAGCACATGATGTCCGAGGCGGCCCGGCTCGAGACCGGCATGCTTTGACCCACGGCCCGCAGTGACGCGGGCCCGGCATTACCCGCAACCAGAACAGGAAATCTCCGGTGTCCCAGTCCATTCCCAGCTTCGCCGTCACCCGTTCGGACCACCCGCGCAGCGCTGAAGAGCGCGCCCAGATCCTGGAGAAGCCGGGCTTCGGCCTGCACTTCACCGACCACATGGTGGAAGTGCGCTGGGACAAGGACACCGGCTGGCACAACGCCAACGTGCGCGCCTACGGCCCGCTGCAGCTGGACCCGGCTGCAGCCGTGCTGCATTACGGCCAGGAAATCTTCGAAGGCATCAAGGCCTATCGCCATGCCGACGGTTCGATCTGGACCTTCCGCCCGGATGCCAACGGCCGTCGCCTGCAGCGTTCGGCGCAGCGCCTGGCGCTGCCGGAACTGCCGGTGGAGATCTTCGTCGAATCGCTGAAGCAGCTGATCGCCGTCGACAGCGCCTGGGTGCCGTCGGCCGATGAGTCGAGCCTGTACTTCCGTCCGTTCATGATCGGCGACGAAGCCTTCCTCGGCGTGCGTGGCGCGCACAAGGCCGGCTACTACGTCATCGCCAGCCCGGCTGGCCCGTACTTCGCCAAGGGCGTCGCCCCGGTGTCGATCTGGCTGTCGACCGAGTACGCACGTGCGGCCAAGGGCGGCACCGGCGCCGCCAAGTGTGGTGGCAACTACGCCGCCTCGCTGCTGCCGCAGCAGAAGGCGCAGGCACAGGGCTGCTCGCAGGTGCTGTTCCTCGACCCGGTGGAAGGCAAGTACCTGGAAGAACTGGGCGGCATGAACGTGTTCCTGGTCTACAAGGACGGCACGCTGGTCACCCCGCAGCTCTCGGGCAGCATCCTTGAGGGCATTACCCGCGAGAGCATCCTGCAGCTGGCCCGCGACCGCGGCATGAAGGTCGAAGAGCGCAAGGTCAGCATCGACGAGTGGAAGGACGGCGTTGCCTCCGGCGAGATCGCCGAAGTGTTCGCCTGCGGCACCGCGGCGGTGGTCACCCCGATCGGCCAGCTGAAGGGCGAGGGCTTCTCGGTGGGGGACATCAACGCCCCGGCCGGCGAAGTGACCATGTCGCTGCGCAAGGAACTGACCGACATCCAGTACGGCCGCCTGCCGGACCGCCACAACTGGCTGGTCAAGCTGGGCTGATCGCCCACGCCGAACCGTAGCGTCGAGCCATGCTCGACTGCGCCTCTGGAAAGCCCGTCCCCCGTGACGGGCTTTCTGCGTTATGGGCCTGGGGGTCAGATCCCTTTTCCATGGGAAAAGGATCTGGCCCCGAAACAGCGGACGCCGATGTCGGCAAAGTCATTCCGGGACACGTGACGACCCAGTCAGGTCTGTGCAGGGCACGAGAAAGTTCCTTCACCTTCACAAACCCTCGACCCGGGAAGTCTCAGAACGAACATTTCATCTTGCTGAAAAGACGCTGAAAATCTTGTGGTGTCCGGTTTTGGTCTTTAGCGTCATCTGCACGGCGGATCGGAAGGGGGATCCGCTGGCTCGCCGGACTTCGAACCTCGCCAATGCAAGCCAGCCCAGGGTTCGGGCCGGTGCTTCTGCCGATTCCGGCATTCACACCACAAGAAAGGGAAATACGATGTCCCAGGTAACGCAACCGCGTGTGCGTCGAGTGTGGGTGGTCCTTGGTGCGTCCGTCCTGTCATCGCTGCTGCTGGCCACGCCTGCGCTGGCCGGTGATGTCCAGCTCAGCGGCCTGCAGTCCGCGCAGACCCACCAGCGTTTCATCGTGAAGTACCGCGACGGCAGCGCGCCGGTGGCCAACACCACCGCACTGGCCTCTTCACTGAAGAGTGCCGCCGCCGGCCTGGCCAGCAGCCAGGGCCGCGCGCTGGGCCTGCAGCAGGTCCGCAAGCTGGCCGTCGGCCCGACCCTGGTCAAGACCGATCGTCCGCTCGACCAGGCCGAATCCGAGCAGCTGATGCGCAAGCTGGCCGCCGACCCGAACGTGGAATACGTTGAAGTCGACCAGATCATGCGTGCCACGCTGACCCCGAACGACACCCGCTTCAGCGAGCAATGGGGCTTCGGCACCTCCAATGCCGGCATCAACATCCGGCCGGCCTGGGACAAGGCCACCGGCACCGGTGTGGTCGTGGCGGTGATCGACACCGGCATCACCAACCATGCCGACCTCAATGCCAACATCCTGCCGGGCTACGACTTCATCAGCGATGCGGCGATGGCGCGCGACGGCAACGGCCGCGACAACAACCCGAACGATGAGGGCGACTGGTACGGCGACAACGAGTGCCAGGCGGGCTACCCGGGCTCGAACTCCAGCTGGCACGGTACCCACGTGGCCGGTACGGTGGCGGCGGTGACCAACAACAGCACCGGCGTGGCAGGTACCGCATTCAACGCCAAGGTCGTGCCGGTGCGCGTGCTCGGCAAATGCGGCGGTTACACCTCTGACATTGCCGACGCGATTGTGTGGGCCTCCGGCGGCAGCGTCAGCGGCGTGCCGGCCAATGCCAATCCGGCCGAGGTCATCAACCTCTCGCTAGGCGGCGGTGGCAGCTGCTCGACCACCTACCAGAACGCGATCAATGGCGCTGTCGGCCGTGGCACCACCGTGGTGGTCGCCGCTGGCAACAGCAACACCAACGTGTCCTCGTCGGTGCCGGCCAACTGCCCGAACGTGATCGCAGTGGCGGCCACCACCTCGGCCGGTGCGCGTGCCAGCTTCTCCAACTATGGCAACGGCATCGATATCTCGGCACCGGGCCAGGGCATCCTGTCCACCCTCAACAGCGGCACCACTACCCCGGGCAGTGCCAGCTACGCTTCGTACAACGGCACCTCGATGGCTGCACCGCATGTGGCCGGCGTGGTCGCGCTGATGCAATCCGTAGCCCCGAGCCCGCTGAGCCCGGCGCAGGTGGAGAGCATCATCAAGAGCACCGCACGCCCGCTGCCGGGCGCCTGCTCGGGTGGCTGCGGCGCCGGCATCATCGACGCCGACGCGGCGGTCGCTGCAGCGATCAACGGCGGCGGCCCGAACCCGGGTGGCAACGTGCTGCAGAACAACGTTCCGGTGACCGGCCTGGGCGCTGCCAGCGGCGCTTCGCTGAGTTACACCGTGAACGTTCCGGCCGGCAGCACCCAGCTGCGCGTGGCGATCAGTGGCGGCAGCGGTGACGCCGACCTGTATCTGCGCCAGGGCAGTGCCCCGACCGACACGGTGTACACCTGCCGTCCGTACCTGAGCGGCAATGCTGAAACCTGCACCGTCAACAGCCCCGCCGCCGGCACCTGGTATGTGCGGGTGAAGGCGTACAGCACCTTCTCGGGCCTGACCCTCAACGCCCAGTACTGAGCCCAAGCCCCTCTCCATGGGCACGCCCCGGCTTAGGCCGGGGCGTTTTTGCATGGGGCCGCGCGGTGTGCGTGCCGCCGCGTCGTGGTGGGTGCCGACCCTGGTCGGCACGCCGTTCCTCAAACCGATTCGAAGCGGTTCGCGGCTACGTTCTTGCGCACGTGCTGCGGGTCGAAAATCCGCCCGTTCATCGCGATGTACACGCCGCTCGGCAACGACTGCACCGCACCGATCGCGCAGCCGATGTTGAACTCCGCATCCGAACCGCGGAAACGCGCCGGGCTCAGCGCGCCGGTCATCACGATGGTCTTGTCCGGGATCGTCGCCAGCACCTTGCCGGTCTGCACCATCGAATCGGTGCCGTGGGTCACCAGCACGTGCCGGGTCGGCTGCGCGGCGATGGTGGCGCGGATCAGTTCGCGGTCTTCATCGTTGATGTGCAGCGAATCCTTGCGCAGGATCGGAATCACGTTGAAGCGGAACGTCACGCCCAGCTCGCGCAGGATCATGCCGATCTGGGGGTCGCCGATCTGGTAGTCCGACTTGTCGTCGAAGTAGATCTTGTCGATCGTGCCACCGGTGGTGACGACCAGGAGCTCTTCCATCATGTGCATGCGCGAAACCAGGACAGGTACAGCGGCGCGGGGCCAGGAACACAGATGATACGGCCCGGCGGGCGCAGCGTCAGCGTCGCTTGCCGAAGCGGGCGCGCAGCCCTGGCAGGCTGGCGCTGAAGATCACCAGCAGGGCCAGCGCGATCTCGATCAGCGCCAGCCAGCGCGTCTCCGGGTGGCTCCAGGCGCTCATCACGCCGTGGCTGAACCAGCCCAGGGCCAGCACCGAGGCCCAGAAACCGGCCTTGCGCCAGCCCAGGCGCAGTGCGATGGCCAGTGCCAGTGGCGGCGCGGTGAACACCAGCTGGGTGGCCAGCCAGTGCTTGTCATTGATGAACCAGCCGGCGAACAGCGCGGCCAGCCCCATCAGGGCCAGCAGCAGGACCGTGCGCGGCGCGGCGCTCATCGGGCCAGCCGCTGCGCGATGTCGGCCACCCGGTGGCCCAGCGCGCGCGCCAGCACCGCCTCGTCGTCGGTCGGCTGCGGGTCGTCGGCGGCACCGGCGACGTGGCTGGCGCCATAGGGCGTGCCGCCACTGGTGGTGTGGCTCAGCGCCGGCTCGGTGAACGGGATGCCGACGATCACGCAGCCATGGTGCAGCAGCGGCACCTGCATCGACAGCAGGGTCGATTCCTGCCCGCCATGCATCGAGGCGGTGGAGGTGAACACGCCGGCTGGCTTGCCGGAGAGGGTGCCGTTGACCCATTCGGCGCCCAGCCCGTCGAGGAAGTGCTTCACCGGGGCTGCCATGTTGCCGAAGCGGGTCGGGCTGCCGAGCAGCAGGCCCTGGCACTCGATCAGGTCCTGCACGCTCACATAGGGGGCGCCATCGTCGGGTACCGGCGGCTGCGCGGTCTGGGTCACCGCGGCCACCGGCGGCACCGTGCGCAGGCGCGCGGTCATGCCCGGCACTTCGCCGATGCCCCGCGCGATCTGGCGCGCCAGCCGTGCCACCGAACCGCCCCGGCTGTAGTACAGCACCAGAATCTCGCCCATCGTGCCCGCTTCTCCTCGTCGTGTGGCCACCAGTATGGCTATCCTGCGAGCATTCCGCATCGGGTACCCTTTCGCCGATGGAACCTTTGGATACGCTCAACCTGTGGATGGAGCGCGCGCGGGATCGCGCACGGGCCATCAGTTTCGGCCGCTTCCTGTGGCATCGCTTCCTCGACGACCGCCTGTTCCAGGCAGCGGCGGCGCTGGCGTACACCACGGTGTTCGCGCTGGTGCCGCTGGCCATCGTGGTGTTCGGCGTGCTCTCGGCCTTCCCTGTCTTCGACCGCTGGAGCGACCAGCTCAGCGATTACGTCTTCTCCAACTTCGTGCCCAACGCCGCGCGTGCGGCGGAGGGCTACCTGCGGCAGTTCTCGGCCAGTGCCGGCCAGCTCACCGCCGCTGGCTTCATCGCGCTGGTGGTATCGCTGCTGATCACCCTCAACAGCGTTGAAGAGACCTTCAACCAGATCTGGCGGGTCGGTTCGACCCGGCCCAAGCTGACCCGCTTCCTGGTCTACTGGACCGTGCTGACGTTGGGCGCAATGCTCGCTGCCGCTTCGCTGGCGGTGTCGGCGCGTGTGTTCGCGATGCCATTGTTCGGGACCCAGGAAGGTCGTTGGCTGGCCGAGTTCGCGCTGCGGCTGGCGCCGATCCTGATCGAGTTCGTCTGCATCACGCTGATGTTCCGGGTGGTGCCGCACCACACGGTGAAATGGCGGCACGCGGTACCCGGCGCGATCCTGGCGGCGGTGATCCTGGAACTGGTGAAGTGGGGCATCGGCGCCTATCTGGGCAGCTTCCAGTCCTACCAGAAGCTCTACGGCACGGTGGCGTTCGTGCCGATCCTGCTGCTGTGGATCTACCTGTGCTGGGTGGCGGTGCTGCTGGGCGCGTCGCTGTCCTCGTCGATGGCGGCCTTCCGCTACCAGCCGGTGGAACTGCGCCTGCCGCAGGGCTACGAGTTCTATGGCCTGCTGCGCCTGCTCGGCCGCTTCCACCATGCACGTGCCAAGGGCAAGGGCCTGGCCGACGATGAAATCCTGCGTCTGGAGCCGATGCTGACCGACTCGCTGCTGCAGGACCTGGCCTGCAACCTGCAGGAAATCGGCCTGTTGCGCCGCGATGAACGCGGCGAATGGCTGCTCTCGCGCGACCTGGACCAGGTGAGCCTGGCCGATCTGTACGAATGCACCCAGCTGCGCATCCCGGTAGCCGAGCAGCATCTGCCCTACCGCGACGACACACTGGGCCGTGCTGCGCTGGCGGCACTGGACGATCTGCGGCTGCCCCTGCGCGAACGCCTCAAGCGCAAGGTCAGCGATATCTACACCGATTCCGGAGACATGCCATGACCCGCAAGACCCCGTTGCTGCTCCCGCTGGCCCTGCTGCTGGCGCTGTCGGCCTGCAAGCCGGCCCAGGAGCCGACCCCCGCCAGCAGCCAGCCACCGGCACAGACACCGACGCCGACCGCACCGGCGCCGGTCGAAGAGACCCCGGCCGAACGCACCACCGCCGAGTTCCCGACGCTGAAGATGAAGGCAGTGGATGGCAGCGACTACGACCTGGCTGCGCATCGCGGCAAGTGGGTGGTGGTGAATTTCTGGGCGACCTGGTGTGCACCGTGCCGCAAGGAGATGCCGGAGCTGTCGGCGCTGCACGCGATGCGCAGCAACATCGAGGTGGTCGGCCTGGCCTATGAAGACATCGAGGTGCCGGAGATGCAGTCGTTCCTGACCAAGCATCCGGTGACCTATCCGATCGTGATCGTGGACCCGTTCGACCCGCCGGCGGATTTCGCCACGCCGCGTGGTTTGCCGTTGACGCACCTGCTGGACCCGCAGGGCAAGCTGGCGCACAGCTTCCTCGGCCCGGTGACGGCCGCCGACATCGAAAAGCAGATCGCTGCTGCCAAGTAGTGGGTTGGTCGGCAGGGCCTGCGGCCCTGCACCCGCTACGAGCCAAGGCAACAGCAAGAGCAACAGCCGAAGCAACGGCGGGTCTCCTGAGGGATGGCGGGGTGGGTCCGGTGGCGGGGGCCGCTGCAAGTACGTCCATGTAAGCTCGGTCGCCGCATCCATGCGGCTCACGCCCCCGCCACCGGACCCACCCCGCCTTCGACAGTTCTCCGCGATCTGTCGGAATGCATGGCCTGCTCTTGGTGGGTGTCGACCCTGGTCGACACGTAGATCCACGCCATGCGTGGATGCTCTTCGTTCAATTGTCGAAATATTCGATTTCAATGGAGATTCATCCACGCATGGCGTGGATCTACCTCCGTCACCGGAAATCCGTCGGGGATGGGGTGGTGTGGGTTGGCAGGACCGTTGGCGCCATGGATGGCGCCATCGAGCCCCCATGGATGGGTTTACGGCGTGTCCTGCCAACCCACACCACCCCAGCCAACAAGCAAAACTCCCAGAGCCGGCTGTTGCCGTTGCTCTGGCTTCGGCAGGTGCAGGGCCGCAGGCCCTGCCGACCCCCCCTATTCCTCGACCGGGAAATCCTCGATCGGCTTCAGCACATCGTAGTGCTCGCGATGCAGCTTGCCCTTCAGCTTCGGCAGCTCCGGCAACGGCGCATCCACCCGCGTATCCGGCAGCCGGTCCAGCAGGTTGCGCACCAGGGTCAGCCGGCCCAGCCGCTGGTCGTTGAAATCCACCAGCGTCCACGGCGCCGCCTCACGATGCGTCGCGCGCAGCATTGCCTCGCGGGCCTCGGTGTAAGCGCTGTACTTGCTGCGCGATTTCAGGTCGACCGGGGAGAGCTTCCAGCCCTTCAGCGGATCGAGGTGGCGCTCGGCGAAGCGCTTTTCCTGCTGCTCCTGGTCCACGCACAGCCAGTACTTGAACAGCAGGATGCCGTCGTCCACCAGCAGCTGTTCGAACACCGGCGCCTGGTGCAGGAACTGCTGGTACTCGGTTTCGCTGCAATAGCCCATCACCCGCTCGACGCCTGCGCGGTTGTACCAGCTGCGGTCCATCAGCACGATCTCGCCGGCGGCCGGCAGGTGCGAGGCGTAGCGCTGGAAGTACCACTGCGTGGCTTCGCGGTCGGTGGGCTTGGGCAGCGCCACCACCCGGCATTGGCGCGGGTTGAGGTGCTGGCTGATGGCCTGGATCGCGCCGCCTTTGCCTGCGGTATCACGTCCCTCGAACAGCACCAGCAGGCGTTGCCCGCTGTGCTGCACCCAGCGCGCCATGGCGGTCAGTTCCAGCTGCAAAGGCAGCAGCAGTTCGTCGTAGTCCTTGCGCTTGAGCTTGGCCATCGTCACACCACGCGGGGAGGAATCCGGAGCGTAGCGCAGGGATCGCTCAAGCGATGTCGAGGCCCTGCCAGCCCTGTTCGCCCGCCAGATGCTGCAGCAGCGCCGAAAGGTCGTGGGCAAATCCGGCCATGTCGAACAGGCCGCTGTCTTCGTGTGCCTGTGCCAGTTCAGCGCGCAATGCCGCCAGTGCTGCCGGATCGTTGCCCAGCGCGCTGGCGGTGGCGATGAACCCGGCATCGTCGGCGACATTCATCCGTGCCAGCCCCAGATGGTGGTTGAGGCTGCCGGCCACGCGCGCGGCGAAGGTGTCGCCGGGGCAGGTCAGCACCGGGCAGCCGGCCCACAGTGCATCGGACGCGGTGGTGTGGGCGTTGTACGGATACGTGTCCAGGAACAGGTCGGCCAGCTGATATCGGGCCAGGTACAGCGGATGCGGCAGCTTGGCCATGAACACCAGGCGCGCCGGGTCCAGGCCTGCGGTCTGTGCGGCGGCACGCAGGCGCGCATCGGCCTGGCCGGGGCCGGACATCAGCCACAGCACGCTGCCGGGCACTGCCTGCAGAATGGCGAAGGCGCGGCCCATGCTGCGCGGGTTGAGCTTGTAGCTGTTGTTGAAGCAGCAGAACACCACGCCCTGTTCGGGCAGGCCGCAGTCGGCGCGGCTCGGCGCAGGCGCCAGCACGCGGGTGTTGTCCGACGGCTGGAAGGCGCGCGGCAGGCGCAGCACGCGTTCGCTGTAGTGCGGCTCCAGTGCGGGTGTCAGGGCGTAGGCATCGCCGATCACCGCATCCATCCACGGCGCGCCCGAGGTGCCCGGATAAGCCAGCCAGTTCAACTGCAGCGGGGCAGGGCGCATCGCCAGCACTTCCGGCGTGCCGCCGCCGCCCCAGCCGCGCAGGTCGAACAACAGGTCGATGCCCTGTGCGCGGATGCGTGCGGCAGTGTCTGCATGGCGCAGGCCAGCCACATCATGCAGCTGTGTGGCCGTCTGCAGGCGCTGGCGGATGCGGCTACCGTCGTCGCGGTTCAACGCGAACAGATGCAGCTGCAACGCCGGGTCATGACGCAGCTGCTCGAACAGGGCCACGGTCAGCAGCCCGGTGGGATGGGCGCCGAAACCATTGGAAAGGAAACCGACGCGCAGGGGGCCGTGCGCGCGCACCTTCACGGCAGGAAGGGGACGTACCCCCGAAGCAACCACTGCGGCGCGTGCACGCGCGCAGGCCAGCTGTTCGGCCGCGCTGGCATCCTCGCTGAGGAACGCGAACGGTTCGACCACGCCTTGCCCGGTGGCCAGGGCGCCACGCACCTGTGTGGCCAGCGCATCTACGTCCTGCCAGTCGCAGAGGCGACGCTGCCAGGCCAGGCGCTGCGCGGCGATATAGGGTTCGTCCGGCATCAGCGCATGTGCACGGCGATAGGCCGCCGCCGCGCCTTCTGCATCATCGGCATCTTCCAGCGCATGGCCCAGCCACAACGCGATGCCGGGGTGCTGCGGGGCCAGCGCCGAGGCCTGGCCGAGCAGCTTCGCCGCGTCGGCATGCGCGCCGGCCATCCAGGCCACGCGACCCAACCGTGCCAGTGCTTCAGGGTGATTCGGGCGCAGCTGCAGGGCACGTCGCGCGGCCTGTTCGCCGGCAGCGATGTCGCCGGCTTCCAGTTCCACATCGGCCAGCATGACCCAGGCGACGAAGTCGCCGGGCTGGCGTGCAATCGCCTGTTGCAGGTGCTGTCGCTGCTGCCAGGCCGTCATCGTGCTCAGCCCGCCGACAGCTGGGCCAGGGCGTCGACCTGGTGCTCGTGGCTGAGCCGCTGCAGCAGCGGATCGAGGTCGCCGGCCAGTACGTTGGGCAGGTCGTACAGCGTCAGGCCTTCCACACGGTGGTCGGTGATCCGGCCCTGCGGGAAGTTGTAGGTGCGGATGCGCTGGCTGCGGTCGCCGCTGCCGACCTGCAGGCGCCGCGATTCGGCCTGCGCCGCGTCCTGGCGCTGGCGCTCGGCGTCCAGTAGTTGTGCTTTCAGGCGTTTCATCGCCTTGTCGCGGTTGGCGTGCTGGCTGCGCTCGGTCTGGCATTCCACCACCACGCCGGTCGGCACGTGGGTAATGCGGATGGCCGATTCGGTCTTGTTCACGTGCTGGCCGCCGGCACCGGACGAGCGGAACGTATCCACCTTCAGGTCGGCCGGGTTGATGACGATGTCATCGACCTCATCGGCCTCGGGAATGATCGCTACGGTGGCCGCCGAGGTGTGGATGCGGCCCTGAGATTCGGTGGCTGGCACGCGCTGCACGCGATGCGTACCCGATTCGAACTTCAGGCGCGAGAACGCTCCACGGCCGACCACGCGCGCCACCACTTCCTTGTAGCCGCCGTGCTCGCCCGGACTGTCCGATTCGATCTCGACCTTCCAGCCCTGGCGTTCGGCGTAGCGGGCGTACATGCGGAACAGGTCGCCGGCAAAGATCGCTGCCTCGTCGCCGCCGGTACCCGCGCGCACTTCCAGGAACAGGTTGCCTTCGTCGCGCGGGTCGCGCGGCACCAGCAGCAGCGCCAGCTCCTGCTCCAGTTCCTGCAGGCGCGCCTGTGCAGCAGCGATTTCCTCGTCGGCCAGCTCGCGCAGGTCGGGGTCGGCGCGCATGCCTTCGGCGGCTGCCAGATCGGCCTTGGCACGGGCTTCATCAGCCAGGGCGATGGCGATCGGTTCAAGTTGGGCGAATTCGCGCGAAAGGTCGCGGAAACGAGTGTTGTCGGCGACCACATCGGGTTCGGCGAGCAGGCGTTCCAGTTCTTCGCGGCGCTCGGCCAGCGCTTCCAGCTTACGGCGCAGGGTCGGCGTCATCGGGTCTCACGGGTGGGTGGCGGTAACCCGGCGTGGCCGGGAACAGGCGCTCGGCGGCGCGGGTCAGGTCGGCATCGCCACTCAGCGCGGCCGCACGCAGGGCGGCGGTCGGCGGATGCAGCAGGCGGTTGGTCAGGCCGTGGGCAAGCAGCTCCAGCACTTCATCGGCCGGCTTGCCGTTGGCCAGTTGCTGGCGTGCGCGCTCCAGCAGCTCGGCGCGGGTGGCTTCGCCGAACGCGCGCAGCTGCCGCAGCGGCGCCTGGTGGGCGCTGGCCTGCTGGGTCTCGACGAAGCGCGACACCTGCAGGTCGATGATCGCCTCGGCTTCGGCGGCGGCCTCACGGCGGCCACGGCGGTTGTCTTCCACCGCACGCTCGAGATCGTCCACGGTGTAGAGGAAGGCATCGTTGAGCGTGCCGACCTCGGCCTCGATGTCGCGCGGTACGGCCAGGTCGAACAGCAGCATCGGCTTGTGCCGGCGCGCGCGCAGGGCCTTGGCCACCATCTCGCGATGGATCACCGGTTCGCGCGCAGCGGTGGCCGAGAACACCACGTCGGCCTCGCCCAGGTGGCGGTCCAGTTCGGTCAGCGGCAGGGCCACGCCGCCATGGCGGCTGGCAAGTTCCTGCGCGTGGGCGAGGGTGCGGTTGGCGATCAGCAGCCGGCGTACCTTGCCTTCGCTCAGGTGCCGTGCAGCCAGTTCGATGGTCTCGCCGGCACCGACCAGCAGCACGGTGGAATCGTCCAGCCGGGCGAACGCGTTCTGCGCCAGGCGCACTGCGGCCGACGCCACCGATACCGGGTTGGCGCCGACCTGGGTATCGGTGCGCGCACGCTTGGCCACCGAGAAGGTCTGCTGGAACAGGCGGTCCAGGCGCTGGCCGAGCAGGCCGTGGTCGCGCGCGGTCGACCAGGCATCCTTCACCTGGCCGAGGATCTGCGGTTCACCCAGCACCATCGAATCCAGGCCGGTGGCGACCCGGAACAGGTGGCGCACGGCTTCGGCATCGGCGTGCTGGTACAGGTAGCCCTGCAGGTCGCCGGCCTGGGTGTGCAGCCACTGGTCCAGCGCCTGTGCCGAATCGGCCACGGCATACAGCTCGGTGCGGTTGCAGGTGGACAGCAGCACCGCTTCGGCGATCTGCGGGGTATCGCGCAGCGAACCGAGCGCGCGCGGCAACGCCTCACCGGCGAAGGCCGCGCGCTCGCGCAGCTCCACCGGTGCGGTCTGGTGATTCAGTCCGAGCACCCACAGGGTCATTGTTCAGTTGCTTGCGATAAGCTGCTGGCCATTGGACGACATTTTAAGGCCCCGATGCCGACGATGCCCGCATTGATTCGCATCCCCAGTGTTCTGCTGCTGTCCCTGGCCTGCAGCCAGGCCCTGGCGGCGGTGCCGGCCAAGGCCCCTGTAAGGGCCCCGGCCACTGAGGAACTGGCGCTGGAGCCGGTGATGGCCGGTGAGTTCGCCCTGCAGGCCGGCAAGCTGGCTGAGGCCGCGCGCTGGTACCTGCAGGCGGCCCAGCAGACCGACGGCGACGCCGGCCTGGCCGAGCGTGCGACCCGCATTTCCATGCTCGCCAACGATGATGCCAGCGCCGCCAAGGGCCTGGCCCTGTGGCAACAGCGGGCCCCGCGCTCATTGACCATGCGCAGTGCGGCCGGTGCGCTGGCCATGCGCCAGGGCGATGTGAAGGCCGCCCGCACCGAACTGCAGGGCCTGCTGGCCGACTCCGACGAGCGCGGTTGGAAGTTTGCCCTGGCCGCCCTGATCGGTGGGGGTCGCGATCCGGCGGTGCCCGCGCAGGTGCTGGGTGAGCTGGTCGACGCCAACGCCATTCCACCGAAGATCGAAGCCTGGCAGGAGTTCGGCCGCCTCGCCCTGCGCATGGACAAGCCCGAACTGGCGCGGCGCATGATCGATGAAGTGGTCAAGCGCTTCCCTGAAGAACCGCGTGTGGCGTTGCTGCGTGCCAGCCAGCTGCAGCAGGCCGGGGAGACCGGCAAGGCGCTGTCGCTGCTGCACGATGTGGAGCCTAGGACCCGCCAGGACCCGGAACTGCGCAATGCGGTGGCCATTGCCTACGACAGCCTCGGCCAGCCGTCCGCGGCCGAGCGCGTGCTGGCCTTTGGCCCGCAGGACGTGCAGACCTGGGGCATGCGCGCTTCGCTGCTGGCCAAGCAGGGCGACAAGGCGGCGCTGTCCAACCTCTACAACGAACTGTCGCGGCAGGCGGCCAAGCCGGACCCGGCGCAGCGCCTGCTGCTGGGCAAGATCGCCGAGTACCTGAAGCGTTATCCCGAGGCGGTGCAGTGGTATCACAGCGTGCCCGGCGGCGATGAGCTGAGCGAAGCGCGCCTGCGTGCGGCCAACGCCCAGGCCCTGGCCGGGCGCCTGCCGCTGGCACTGGATGAGGTGCACGCGATCCAGTCCGATGCGGTGGTTGACGACGACGTGCGCCGCGACGCCTACCTGCTGGAAGCGGAACTGCGCCAGCGCGCCGACGACAGCGCCGGTGAACTGGATGCGCTGGCCCGCGGCCTGGCCGCTTACCCGGATGACAACGGCCTGCTGTACGCCCGTGCGCTCACCTGGGAACGCCGCGATGACATTCCGCGCGCCGAGGCCGATCTGCGCAAGATCCTGGTGACCGACCCGGAGAACGTGCCGGCTTTGAACGCGCTGGGCTACACCCTGGCCGATCGCACCGGCCGCCTGCAGGAAGCACTGGAGCTGATCGACCGCGCCCGTGTGGCCGAACCGGACAACGCCGCCATCGTCGACAGCTATGGCTGGGTGTTGTATCGCCTGGGCCGCAAGGAAGAAGCACTGGTGCAGCTGCGCCGGGCCTGGACCCTGGCCAAGGACCCCGAGATCGCCGCCCATGTCGGCGAAGTGTTGTGGGTGCTGGGCAAGCATGACGAGGCGCGCCACTTCTTCGAGGAAGCGGCCAAGCTCGATCCTGAAAACCGCGCGCTGCTGCGCGCCCGCGAGAAATTCAATCCATGAGTGTTTCCCTGATCCGGCCGCTGCTGTTGGCGGCCGCGACCCTGGCGGTGACCGCCTGCACCAGCGTGGGCACGCAGAAGACCCCGGCGCCGGCCGTGGTCGAGACCGTGTCTGCCGAAGCGGCACAGACCGAGGCCGCACGCGTGGCTGCGTTGCAGGCACAGTCGGACTGGGCCTTCCAGGGCCGGGTCGCGGTCAGCAAGGGCAAGGACGGCGGCAGCGGTCGCATCGACTGGAAGCAGGAGGGGCGCCGCTATGTGGTCGAGCTGAGCGCGCCGGTGACCCGGCAGAGCTGGAAGCTGACCGGCGATACCCATTCCGAAGCCGGTCGCCTTGAGGGACTGGCCGGCGGGCCGCGTGACGGCGAGGACGCCCAGCAGCTGCTGCTGGAGGCCACTGGCTGGGACATCCCGGTCAACCAGCTGCCGCAGTGGATCCGTGGCCTGGTGGCTGGCGATGCTGCCGGTCCGGAGAAGGTCGAGCGCGACGGTGAAGGCCGGCCGCGTCGTATGCAGCAGATGGGCTGGCAGGTGCAGTACCTGGACTGGTACCCGGCCGAGGCCGGGCGTCCGGCGCTGCCACGCCGGATAGAAGCCAGCCATGGTGACGCCAAGGTGCGCCTGCTGGTGGATCAGTGGGGGCAGGGCGCCCCATGAGTGCCGGGTGCGATGACGCGGGCTGGTCCTGGTGGCCGGCCCCGGCCAAGCTGAACCTGTTCCTGCATATCACCGGTCGCCGCGCCGATGGCTACCACGAGCTGCAGACCGTGTTCCGGCTGCTGGACTGGGGCGACCGCATTGGTCTGCGCCTGCGTGAAGACGGGCAGGTGCGTCGTGAGGGCGAGGGGCTGGCCGGCGTTGCCGAGGCGGATGATCTGGCGGTACGCGCCGCACGGATTCTGAAAGACGCGGCCAATATCGCGCAAGGCGCCGACATCATCGTCGAAAAGCGCGTTTCTGCCGGCGGTGGCTTTGGCGGCGGTTCCTCCGATGCCGCCACCGTGCTGGTGGTGCTGAACCGGCTCTGGCGGGCCGGTCTGGATGAGGACGCGCTTGCTGCGTTGGGCCTGCGCCTGGGCGCGGACGTGCCGGTGTTCGTGCGCGGGCGCAATGCCTGGGCCGAAGGGGTGGGCGAACGCCTGCAGCCCATCGTGCTGGAACCGGCCTGGTATGTGGTGGTTGAACCGGGCGTTCATGTTCCCACCCCGGCCCTGTTCGCAGACCCGGATTTGACGCGCGACAGCCCAGTGGCGAAAATAGAGGACTTCGCTTCCGGGACCCTGGTCGGGAACGCGTTCGAACCGGTGCTGCGCCGCCGTGAGCCTGCCGTCGAGGCAGCGTTCGCCGCGTTGAGCGATATCGGCACGGCGCGGCTGACCGGTTCGGGAAGTGGTTGTTTCGTCGAGTTCGCATCGCAGTCTGCCGCAGAGCAGGGACGGTCGAAGTTGCCGAAGGAGTTGCGGGCAAGGGTGGCAGCGGGCGTTGCGCGTTCGCCACTGCTGGATGCACTCGAGCAACACTGATTTATCAATGCAGGGGCGTCGCCAAGAGGCCCAAGGCACCAGGTTTTGATCCTGGCATTCGTAGGTTCGAATCCTACCGCCCCTGCCAATAGCGGCTGTGTCCGCGCCTTCCAGCGCATCGCCCGCGCGGGACGTGGAAACAACCGCGGTGTTGTCAGCAGCAAGGGTCCATCAGGGTCCTTGCCGACTCCGGATACCCGCCACTCGTCCCCGCCCGAGACAATCATGATGCAAGAGTCCCCGAACCTGCTGGTCTTTTCCGGCAACGCCAACAAACGTCTGGCGCAGAATATCTGCAAGGAACTGGGGGTTCGCCCGGGCAAGGCGCTGGTCTCGCACTTCTCTGATGGCGAAGTGCAGGTGGAGATCGAAGAGAACGTCCGCAAGCAGGACGTGTTCGTGATCCAGCCGACCTGCGCGCCGAGCGCGGAAAACCTGATGGAACTGCTGGTGCTGATCGACGCGCTCAAGCGCGCATCGGTGGCCAGCGTGACCGCCGTGGTGCCGTACTTCGGCTACTCGCGCCAGGATCGCCGCATGCGTTCCTCGCGCGTGCCGATCACCGCCAAGCTGGCGGCGAAGATGTTCAGCACCGCTGGCGCTGATCGCGTGCTGACCGTCGACCTGCACGCCGACCAGATCCAGGGCTTCTTCGATATTCCGGTGGACAACGTGTATGCGTCCCCGCTGCTGCTGGCCGACATCTGGCGCGCCTACGGCACCGAGAACCTGATCGTTGTGTCGCCGGACGTGGGCGGCGTGGTCCGCGCCCGTGCGGTGGCCAAGCGCCTGGATGACGCCGACCTGGCGATCATCGACAAGCGCCGCCCGCGCGCCAACGTCTCCACCGTGATGAACATCATCGGTGACGTCGAAGGCAAGACCTGCGTGATGGTCGATGACATCGTCGACACCGCCGGCACCCTGTGCGCCGCTGCCGCTGCCCTGAAGGCGCGCGGTGCGCTCAAGGTCGCTGCCTACTGCACCCACGCGGTGCTGTCGGGCCCGGCAGTGGACAACATCACCAATTCCCAGCTCGACGAGCTGGTGGTGACCGACACCATCCCGCTGAAGGACGCCGCGCGGGTGTGCAGCAAGATCCGCCAGCTGAGCGTGGCGGAAATGCTGGCCGAAACGATGCGCCGCATCGCCTTCGGTGAGTCGGTCAGCTCGCTGTACGTCGACTGAGTTTTTCGTCCCTGCCGGCAACGGCAGGGACATACCCCGGGTGCTTCTGGTCGCGGAAGCATCTTCAACCGCCACGCCGCAGGGCGCGGCAACAACCTGAGTAGTCGAAAATGTCGAAGACCCATGAAATCAAGGTCACCAAGCGTGAACTGCAGCGTAAGGGTGCGAGCCGCCGCCTGCGTCACGCCGGTGTGATCCCGGCCATCGTGTACGGCGGCAACGCCGAGCCGGTCGCCATCAGCCTGGACCACAACGAAATCTGGCTGGCCCAGCAGAACGAGTGGTTCTATGCCTCGATCCTGGACCTGAACCTGGACGGCCAGGTGCAGAAGGTCCTGCTGCGTGACATGCAGCGCCACCCGTACAAGCAGCTGATCATGCACCTGGACTTCCAGCGCGTGAACGAGAACGAAGCCCTGACCGCTTCGGTCCCGCTGCACTTCGTCAACGAAGACACCTCGCCGGCCGGCAAGGCTGCCGACGTCGTGGTCACCCACGAACTGAAGGAAGTGACCATCACCTGCCTGCCGAAGGACCTGCCGGAGTCGATCGAAGTCGACCTGGGCGAGCTGAAGGCCGGTGACGTGGTGTACCTGTCCAACATCAAGCTGCCGAAGGGCGTGGAAATCCCGGCCCTGGCGCTGGGCAAGGACCACGACGACGCCATCGTCACCGCCAAGGCCGGCAAGGCCGACGAGGCTGACGAAGAAGCGGCTGCCGCCGAGTAATACCGTTACGGTGCCTGCCTCCGGGCAGGCACCGTACTGGAAGGAACCATGGCAGGACTGCGACTGATCGTCGGTCTGGGCAACCCCGGATCGGAACACGCCCGGACCCGGCACAATGCCGGGTTTCATTTCGTTGAGGCCCTGGCGGAAAAAGCCGGTGCGCGATGGAATGTGGACAGCAAGCTGTTCGGCGAGACCGCCAAGGTCGAGATCGCCGGGCAGACGGTGTGGCTGCTCAAGCCCGCCACCTTCATGAACCTCAGTGGCAAGTCGGTCACCGCCGCGCAGCGGTTCTGGAAGATCGAGCCGGAAGAGACCCTGCTGGCCCATGACGAACTGGACCTGGCGCCCGGTGTGGCGCGGCTGAAGTTCGACGGTGGCCACGGTGGCCAGAACGGCCTGCGTGACACCATCCGCCTGCTCGGTCACGGCAAGTTCCATCGCCTGCGCGTGGGCATCGGCCATCCCGGCCACAAGGACCGCGTGGTGGGTTGGGTGCTCGGCCGCCCGTCCAAGGACGACGACGTGCTGATCGCGCGCGCCATCGACGATGCGATCGACGTCATGCCGCTGGCGGTACAGGGCGATTTCAGCGAAGCGATGAAGCGCCTGCACACTCCGAAGTAACCCGCTTTGGGTAGGTGCCAACCTTCCCGATTCCGGTGCGTGCCAACCTTGGTTGGCACACAATGATCGACACCGAGATGGATTGGCCAAGCAGCGCGCGCGCTGTTTCACCAATCACTTTCACCCCAGAGAGCTGTCACCCATGGGTATCAAATGCGGCATCGTCGGCCTGCCCAACGTCGGCAAGTCGACCCTGTTCAATGCGCTGACCAAGGCGGGTATCGCCGCGGCGAACTTCCCGTTCTGCACCATCGAGCCGAACGTCGGCATCGTGCCGGTGCCGGATCCGCGCCTGAACGAGCTGGCAGCGATCATCAACCCGCAGAAGGTCATCCCGACCGCGGTCGAGTTCGTCGACATCGCCGGCCTGGTGGCCGGTGCCGCCAGCGGTGAGGGCCTGGGCAACAAGTTCCTGGCGCACATCCGCGAAGTCGATGCGATCACCCACGTGGTGCGCTGCTTCGAGCACGGCGACATCGTGCACGTGGCCGGCAAGGTCGATCCGATCTCGGACATCGAAACCATCGACACCGAGCTGGCGCTGGCCGACCTGGACAGTGTCGAGAAGGCGCTGAACCGTGCCGAGCGTGCGGCCAAGGGCGGCGACAAGGACGCAGCGGCGCGCAAGCCGGTGCTGGCCAAGCTGCAGGCGGCGCTGTCGGATGGCAAGGCTGGCCGTTCGGTGGGCCTGGACGACGAAGAGAAGGCGCTGGTCCGTGACCTGTTCCTGCTGACCCTGAAGCCGGTGATGTACATCGCCAACGTGCTGGAAGACGGTTTCGAGAACAACCCGCACCTGGAAGCCGTGCGCGCGCATGCCGCCGCCGAAGGCGCGCAGGTGGTGCCGGTGTCGGCCGCGATCGAAGAAGAGCTGTCCCAGCTCGACGACGAAGACCGCGATACCTTCCTGGCGGACCTGGGCCTGAGCGAGCCGGGCCTGAACCGCGTGATCAACGCAGCCTACAGCCTGCTGGGCCTGCAGACCTACTTCACCGCAGGCGTGAAGGAAGTCCGCGCGTGGACCGTGCGCAAGGGCGCCACCGCTCCGCAGGCTGCCGCGGTCATCCACACCGACTTCGAGAAGGGCTTCATCCGCGCCGAAACCATCGCGTATGACGACTTCATCAAGTACAAGGGCGAAGCCGGTGCCAAGGAAGCCGGTCGCCTGCGCCTGGAAGGCAAGGAGTACCGCGTGCAGGAAGGCGACATCCTGCACTTCCGCTTCAACGTCTGATCCAGCGGCATCGGATCGCCCCCGGGCGCCCCGCCTTGTGCGGGGCGTTCGCGTTTCTGGCACCGCCGCCGGTGGCTGGCGAAAAAATGACCATGCATTGAAACGCTTGCGCGGCAAGACTCGCGCTCACTTGTCCACACCAAACCCCCACCACTTTCCACGCGCGGTGTGGAAAACCCGGTATGCCGCTATAGGGCGGAGCCCATGCTCGGCTGATGCCGGCCGGAGCCGAGCATGGACTCGGTTCTGCAGGGCTTGTCCGCGGAGCGTGGATAAATATTCGCCATGCTTCCAAACGCCTGCGTGGCAACACTCACAGCCACTTGTCCACACCTAGTTCCCATTGCTCTCCACGTCCGGTGTGGAAAACGATCGAAGGGCATGGACAAAAAATCACCACGTCCGGAAATGCCTGTGAGACAAGGATCGCGCCCACTTGTCCACACCAAGTTCCCATCGCTTTCCACGTGCGGTGTGGAAAACCCGCGTGGCCCGCTCTGGTAGTCGCCCACCTTGGTGGGCGCGTGGCATATCAGTGTCCACCAAGGTGGGCATCTACCAGAGCCAGGTTCCCAAACAACAAGGCCCGCCAATGGCGGGCCCCGTCGTCCACGTCCTGCGTAACCGCGCTTACAATGCGCTGCCACCGAACTTGTGGGTGTACTGCAGGTTGATGGTGCGGCCGACGCTGTCGAACCAGGACACGTCGTAATACGGATACGCGGTGTAGGTGGCGTCCTTCGGCGGCATCTTGTTGAAGACGTTCACCACCGACAGCGACAGGCGCGAGTGGTCGTCGAAGCGGTACTGCACCGATGCGTTGTAGCGGTAGGTTGCCTTGATGTACGGGCTGTCACCGCTGTCCCAGTCGAAGGTCTGGGCGTAGCTGTCATAGGTCGGCAGCTTGCCCAGGCGCGAGCCATAGACCGTGGCCGACCACGCCTCCTTCTCCCAGGTCACGCTCAGGCTGGTCTTGGTGCGCGGAATATCGAAACCGCTGTTGACCGCGAACTGATCTTCGACGGGGTCACCGGGGTAGCGCTGGAAATCGTGCTTCTTCACCCAGGTGTGGGTGCCGTTGAGGATGAAATCACCGATGCCGGTCTGCAGGCGGTAGCGCAGGCCGACATCGATGCCGGAGGTGGACTCGCGGGCAACGTTGATTGGGGCCACGCGCACGCCATACAGGCGGCCGTCGCTGGTGCGGGTGATGCGGTCGAGTGCATCCACGCAGGTCGGCGAATTGATGTCGGCGCTGCCGAGGCGGCAGTTCGCTTCACTGGCCAGTATCGTGCGCACGTCCATGTCCTGCACCTGCTTGCGCATGTCGATGTCGAACCAGTCCACCGAGAGGTCCAGGCCAATCGCGGGCGACCAGACGAAGCCGGCACTCCACGAGATGCTGGTTTCCGGATCGAGCTGGCGATTGCCGGTGCGGCTGCGGATGATGCTGACGTCTTCGTCGCATTCGGTGCCATTGGCGCGACAGTCGTACAGATCGACTACGTCAGTCTCGTCGTTGCCCGGGCCGGCGAACACGTAGTGCAGGTCCGGTGCGCGGAACGCGGTGCCATACGAACCGCGTACCAGCAGGGTGTCGATCGGGCGCCATTCCAGGCCACCGCTCCAGGTCGCCTTGCCGATGGTGTGGCCGGAATAGCGGTACTGGTCGTAGCGGCCTGCCACGCTCAGGTTGACCGTCTCGTGCAGCGGCATGCGCAGCTCGGCCGCCGTGGCCCAGCGGTTGCGCGAACCGTTGCCGTCCGAATCCTTCCAGCTGTAGTAGTAGTACTGGGTCGCCAGCGGATCGGGATTGAGCGAGTACGCCTGCTGGCCCACTTCCACGGTCGCGGCGAAGCCGGCGTCACCGCCCGGCAGGCCGAACAGCGCGGAATTGGTCAGCGTGAACGCAGCGGTCTCGGTGCGCGACTTCGGGGTGTAGGTGGTACGCGCCGCGATCGAGTCGTACTCGGCGCGGGTCAGTGGCCGGTACAGGCGTGACGGATCGGCGTTGTAGATCGGGTAGCCGTCGTCGTCCACGCCCAGTTGCGGACCCAGGAACAGGTCATTGGCCTTGGCGGCGATGATCTTCGCCCAGCTGATCCGTGACTGGTACTGCGAGTGGCTCAGCGCAGCCTCGTAGTCCCAGTTGCCGGTCAGGTTGCCCTTGAAACCGGTGGTCACGCTGAAGGTCTTCTGCGTGCTGCGCACCATGCCGTTGCGCAGGCCGCCCATCTCCTCGGGCGAAAACTGGCGGCTCCAGGATTCGATCTGTTGATCAGGGTCTCCGATGGCCATGTTCCTGAAGTAGCCCGCCTCATTGCCGTCGGCGCCCATGTGGCCCCAGTTGGTGACGTCGCGCATCAGCGACATCGTGTGATAGCCCAGCTGCACATCGGCAAACCACTGCTGGCCGTTGTCGAAGTCGTAGCTGAGCGAAGCGTACCCGTTGGCGCCACGGCGCTTGCTGAGGATGGTGCCGTAGCCGATCGACGTGTCACTGCCGCAGTACCAGCCTGAGCGTGGACGGTAGGCGTGATAGGTACTGCCCTGGTTCTGCCCGGCCAGTGCTTCGCAGGTCGCTGCGCCTGGGTCCAGGTAGGCGTCGTTGTAGTCCGTGCGCAGATAGGCGCGGCGAGCGGCACGCGTACGTTCAGTCGGTGCGTCCTGGGTCGAATCCTGGATGTCGCGCTCGTACGCCCACAGCGGGCTCTGCGACTGCAGCTCGACGCTGTACACCGCGTTGAAATTGCCGCGGCTGAAACCGCTGGCCAGGCTCATGTCGAACGAGTCGCCACCGCCTTCGCTGGTGGTGCCCATGCGCATGTCGATCGTGGTGCCGTCGGCCTTCTTCTTCAGGATGAAGTTGACCACGCCGGCGATCGCGTCCGAGCCGTAGATGGCCGAGGCGCTGCCGGTCAGCACTTCGATGCGCTCGATCATCCCCAACGGGATGTTGGAGACATCGGTGAAGTTGCTGCGGCCCTTGAACGGCATCGGGAAGTCGGCGATGCGGCGGCCATTGACCAGCACCAGCGTGTGATTCGGGCCCAGGCCGCGCAGGTCCACCTGCTGGGCGCCCGGCGAGAAGTCAGCGCCACTGGAGGACTGCTGGCTCTGGGTCTCCCCCCCGTTCTGGGTCATCGCGCGCAGCACGTCCGGCACGGTGGTAAAGCCGCTGGAGCGGATCTGCTCGGCGCTGATCACCGTGATCGGGGCGGGGCCTTCGACCTGGGCGCGCGGAATGCGCGAACCGGTGACCTGCACCGCGTCCAGTTGTTGAACCGAAGAGGAAGCCGGTGCCTGGGCCGCCGCGGAAGCAGCCACGCCCATCAACGCCAGCTGGATCGACCACGCCATCGCCTTTCTACGCATGAGGAATTCTCGGAAATGAAGCCGGCCCGCAGAGGAGGGGCCCTGTCTCCCATTCAGATTTCCGGAATGGGCGCGCGCATTTAACGCCTTTTTCATGCCCTTGACTACCGGACCCCTATCTGGCAAAGAGTGAAAACGCTTGCAAGTCGATTTTGTTCAGGGAGATCAAGATGCGACGCCTCCATCGGACCCTGCGTGCCCCCTTCGCCTGGCTGGCGCTGCTGGTGTTGGCCGTGCCGTTGGCCGCCCTTGCGCAGGACCTGCAGGGCCCGGGTTTCGCCTACTACGAAGCCGGGGATCTCGACGCACCCCGGCCCGGTCCGCGCGCGCCGGCCATGATGCTGATGGGCGGTGGCGAATGGGTGCCGGAAGCCTTCCATTGGTGGCTGAAGCAGGCTGGCAATGGCCGCGTGCTGATCCTGCGCGCTTCTGGCAGTGACGAACTGCAGGACCGCCTGTATCGCGAGATCGGCGGGGCCACCGCAGTGCAGACGCTGGTGTTCGACAATCGCCGTGGCGCCGATGATCCCGCGGTGCTGCGCGTGGTGGCTGCAGCCGATGCCATCTTCATCGCCGGCGGCGACCAGTCCCGCTACATCCGCTTCTGGAAGGGCACCGCGCTCAACCGCGCGCTCAACGCCCATGTGCGCGCCGGCAAGCCGATTGCCGGTACCAGCGCTGGGCTCGCCATCCTCGGTGGCTATGCCTACGGCGCGATGGACGGCGGCAGCATCACCTCCGCCGGTGCGCTGGCCGACCCGATGGGCAGTGCGGTGACCATGGACAGTGGCTTCCTGCAGATGCCCTACCTGCAGCGCGTGGTCACCGACACCCACTTCGACAAGCGCGATCGGCTTGGCCGCCTGATCGTGTTCGTGGCGCGCGCTGCCCAGGACAGTGGCAACCCCGACATCGTCGGCATCGGCGTCGACGAAGACACTGCCCTGTGCGTGGAGCCCGATGGCCAGGCACAGGTCTACAGTGCTGACGGCGAGGGCAAGGTCTGGGTGGTCAGCCCCGGCCGCGATGCCGACCGCCTGGTCGAAGGCGAGCCGCTGCGCTTCCACGCGGTGCCGGTAACGGTGGTCGCCAGCGGCAGCCGCATGCGCCTGGATGACTTCCAGGCCGAGGCCGACTACCAGGCCGTGGCCGACGTCAGCGACGGCGAGATCGAAGTCATCCGCCAGTGACCCGGCGATCCTGTGGCCACGCATGGGATGCTGTAGAGCCGAGCCCGCGCTCGGCTGCCTTTCAACCGAGGCATCAGCCGAGCATGGGCTCGGCTCTACGATGATGCCTCCCTTGCCCGCCTGCTGGAGACGTACCCGATGAAACTGCGCCTGGCGCTGTCCGCACTGTTGTCCCTGCCCACGCTTGTCCAGGCTGCACCGGCGGCTTCGCCGCTGCTGGTCATCCACGGCGGCGCTGGCGTCGAGCGCAAGGACCTGTCGCCGGCCGAGGAGAAGGCCGCACGTGACGCGCTGCGGGCGGCCCTGTTGAAGGGGCATGCGGAGCTGGCAGCGGGTCGCCCCGCGCTGGCCGCTGTCACCGCCGCGATCACCGTGCTGGAGGACGATCCCACCTTCAACGCCGGCAAGGGCGCGGTGTTCACCCACGACGGCCACAACGAGCTGGATGCGGCCGTCATGGACGGCGCGAGCCAGGCGGCGGGCGCGGTGGCGGGCGTGCAGCGGGTGCGCAACCCGATCCTGCTGGCGCAGACCGTGATGCAGAAGTCCAGGCATGTGATGATGGTCGGGCAGGGCGCCGAAGCCTTCGCGGTCGAGCAGGGCATTTCTCTGGTCGATCCCTCCTACTTCCGTACGGAAAAGCGCTGGCAGCAGCTGCAGCGTGCACTGAAGGAAGAAGCCGACGGCCAGGCGCATGCCGATCTGGAGACCGCAAAGCACTTCGGGACCGTCGGTGCAGTCGCATTGGATGCACAGGGGCACCTGGCCGCTGGTACTTCCACTGGCGGCATGACCAACAAGCGCTATGGGCGCGTGGGTGATTCGCCGATCATCGGCGCCGGTACCTGGGCTGACGCGCGATGTGCGGTGTCTGGCACCGGCTGGGGCGAGTACTACATCCGTACTGCCGCCGCGCACGAGATCTGCGCGCGCATGCGTTACCAGGGGCAGAGCCCGGAGCAGGCCGGCAAGGGCGTGATCAACGAGACGATTCCGCAGATGGGCGGCGATGGCGGTGCGATCGTGCTCGGCGCAGATGGAAAAATGGCCACGCCGTTCAACACCCAGGGCATGTATCGGGGCTGGATTGGCGGCGACGGTGTCCCTCATGTCGCAATTTTCGCCAGCGAGACCCTGCCGGTCCCCGGGCAATAACCTTGCGTATCAATGGGTTTGCGACAGTGTGTGAAAAAAGTGGAAAAAAGCGTTGACAGCCCCCCGTCCCATCAGCAGAATAAGCGGCTCACCACCACACACCGCAACGCTTCGGCGGCAACGGAATGGGGTGGTAAGGAGGGATACCCAAGCGGCCAACGGGGGCAGACTGTAAATCTGCTGGCTTACGCCTTCGGTGGTTCGAATCCACCTCCCTCCACCAGTTTCACGTTGTGACATTCCCGGCGCGGGAGTAGTTCAATGGTAGAACCTCAGCCTTCCAAGCTGATGGTGCGGGTTCGATTCCCGTCTCCCGCTCCATTGAATGAACTTTGAATATTATCGAGTTCATGTCATAATGCAAAACTCGGCTCACGTAGCTCAGTCGGTAGAGCACTTCCTTGGTAAGGAAGAGGTCGAAGGTTCGATTCCTTTCGTGAGCACCATCTTAAGCATCACCTCTCAGACGAATTCGAGATAAGCAGCCATGGCCAAGGGTAAGTTCGAGCGCACCAAGCCGCACGTCAATGTCGGCACCATCGGTCACGTCGACCACGGCAAGACCACGCTGACCGCTGCACTGACCAAGATCGGTGCCGAGCGCTTCGGTGGCGAGTTCAAGGACTACTCCTCGATCGACGCCGCGCCGGAAGAAAAGGCTCGTGGTATCACGATCTCGACCGCGCACGTCGAATACGAATCCCCGATCCGTCACTACGCCCACGTTGACTGCCCGGGCCACGCTGACTACGTCAAGAACATGATCACCGGTGCCGCCCAGATGGATGGCGCGATCCTGGTGTGCTCGGCCGCTGACGGCCCGATGCCGCAGACCCGCGAGCACATCCTGCTGTCGCGTCAGGTCGGCGTGCCGTACATCGTCGTGTTCCTGAACAAGGCCGACATGGTTGACGACGCCGAGCTGCTCGAGCTGGTCGAGATGGAAGTGCGTGAACTGCTGAGCAAGTACGAGTTCCCGGGCGACGACACCCCGATCATCGCCGGTTCGGCCCGCCTGGCGCTGGAAGGCGACCAGAGCGACATCGGCGTGCCGGCCATCCTGAAGCTGGTCGACGCCCTGGACAGCTGGATCCCGGAGCCGGAGCGCGCGATCGACAAGCCGTTCCTGATGCCGGTGGAAGACGTGTTCTCGATCTCGGGCCGCGGCACCGTGGTGACCGGTCGTATCGAGCGCGGCGTGATCAAGGTTGGCGACGAAATCGAAATCGTCGGCATCCGTCCGGTGCAGAAGACCACCGTGACCGGCGTTGAAATGTTCCGCAAGCTGCTGGACCAGGGTCAGGCAGGCGACAACGCTGGCCTGCTGCTGCGCGGCACCAAGCGTGACGACGTCGAGCGTGGCCAGGTCCTGGCCAAGCCGGGCACGATCAAGCCGCACACCAAGTTCGAAGGCGAAGTCTACGTCCTGTCGAAGGACGAAGGTGGCCGTCACACCCCGTTCTTCAACGGCTACCGTCCGCAGTTCTACTTCCGCACCACCGACATCACCGGCGCAGCTGCACTGCCGGAAGGCGTCGAAATGGTGATGCCGGGTGACAACGTCAAGATGGTCGTCACCCTGATCAACCCGGTGGCAATGGACGAAGGCCTGCGCTTCGCCATCCGCGAAGGCGGCCGTACTGTCGGCGCCGGCGTGGTCTCGAAGATCATCGAGTAAGCCTGCAGTACCGGTGGTTGCATAGCGCCGCCGGTTACGCGAATGGCGGGCCGGGAACCTCGGTCCGCCTTCGCCGTCTAAGGGAAGGCAAGTTTCAATACGTACGCCAGTAGCTCAATTGGCAGAGCAGCGGTCTCCAAAACCGCAGGTTGGGGGTTCGAGTCCCTCCTGGCGTGCCATCTGCCCACCTTATCCAGCGGCCTGGGCCGCTAAAGCAGACACAGCCGGATGAATAGCAAGATCGAACACTCCAAGGACAACTCCGCCAATGGCGGGGATATCGTCAAGTACGTCGCCGCATCGCTGCTGGTGCTGGCTGGTCTGTTCGTCTGGTTCTGGTTCTCCGCCGACTCCGGTCGCGCCACCCAGCTGGGTGCGTGGGCGGGTCAGCTGCGTGCGTTGGCGGTTGTAGTCGGTCTGGTTGGCGGTATCGGCGTATTCATGCTGACCGGCAAGGGGCGCGACACCCGCGAATTCCTCTCCGAGTCGCGCTTCGAACTGCGCAAGGTGGTCTGGCCGACGCGCCAGGAAGCCATCCGCATGACCTGGGTCGTGATGGTGGTGGTAACCATTCTCAGCCTGCTGCTGGGTGGGTTCGATTACGTCATTCAGTGGCTGATTCAGCTGTTCCTGAGCCGCTAAGGAGAATTGCATGAAGCGTTGGTACGTCGTTCACGCCTATTCGGGCTTCGAGAAGTCGGTGGCGCAGGCTCTGCGCGATCGCATCGTCCGTGACGGCATGGAAGAGCGCTTCGGCGATGTCCTGGTCCCGACCGAAGAAGTGGTGGAGATGCGCGCTGGCCAGAAGCGCCGCTCCGAGCGCAAGTTCTTCCCGGGTTACGTGCTGGTCCAGATCGAGACCCACGAAGAAGCCGGTATTCCGCGCATCGACAACGAAAGCTGGCACCTGGTCAAGGAAACCCCGCGCGTCATGGGCTTCATCGGCGGCACGGCCGACCGTCCGCTGCCGATCGCCGATTCCGAGGCCGAAGCCATCCTGAACCGCGTTCAGGAAGGCGTCGAGAAGCCGCGTCCGAAGGTGCTGTTCGAGCCGGGCCAGATGGTCCGCGTCACCGACGGCCCGTTCAACGATTTCAATGGCGTCGTCGAAGAGGTCAACTACGAGAAGAGCCGTCTGCGCGTCTCGGTGCTGATCTTCGGCCGTGCCACTCCGGTCGAACTCGAGTTCGGCCAGGTCGAAAAGGCCGTCTGATCCAGTTGTAGAGTCGAGCCATGCTCGACTCCGGACAAGAAACCGGGCTTGGCCCGGTTTCTCTCGTTTACGTGCCGCTTCAGGCATGTGAAGAAAAAACCTGATATAGTGCGCGGCTCCCCGCTGGGAAGCCAGCAGGACGAGGCCGCCGCAAGGTGGCCTTCAGCATGATTTCAAAACGCGATGCCGGGACGCGTGATTCCCGGTCCGATGGGGAGCCTGTTGTCGAAAGGCGCTAGCACCCGGAGAGTACTCACATGGCAAAGAAAGTTGTCGGTTACATCAAGCTGCAGGTGAAGGCCGGTCAGGCCAACCCCTCGCCGCCGGTCGGTCCTGCGCTGGGTCAGCGCGGTCTGAACATCATGGAATTCTGCAAGGCGTTCAACGCTGCCACGCAGAAGCTCGAGCCGGGCCTGCCGGTTCCGGTGATCATCACGGCCTACTCGGACCGTACGTTCACCTTCATCACCAAGAGCACCCCGGCCACCACCCTGCTGAAGAAGGCCGCTGGCATCTCGTCGGGCTCCAAGCGCCCGAACACCGAGAAGGTCGGCAAGGTCACCCGTAAGCAGCTGGAAGAGATCGCCAAGGCGAAGGAACCGGATCTGACTGCCGCCGATCTGGACGCCGCCGTGCGTACCATCGCTGGCTCTGCCCGTTCCATGGGCCTCGTGGTGGAGGGTTAATAAGATGGCACAGACCAAGCGTGAGAAGGCCATCAAGGCCGCCGTCGTTCCGGGTAAGGCATACGCCTTCGAGGACGCGATCAACATCCTGAAGAGCGCCACCAAGGCCAAGTTCGTCGAGTCGATCGACGTCGCTGTGCGCCTGGGCGTCGATGCGAAGAAGTCCGACCAGCAGGTCCGTGGCTCCACCGTGCTGCCGGCCGGTACCGGCAAGTCGGTCCGCGTCGCCGTGTTCGCTCCGGCCGGTGCCAAGGCTGACGAAGCCCTGGCCGCTGGCGCCGAAGCCGTCGGTATGGATGACCTGGCCGAGAAGATGCAGGCCGGCGATCTGAACTACGACGTCGTCATCGCGACCCCGGACGCCATGCGCGTCGTCGGTAAGCTGGGCACCGTGCTGGGCCCGCGCGGCCTGATGCCGAACCCGAAGGTCGGCACCGTTTCCCCGAACCCGGGTGAAGCCGTGAAGAACGCCAAGTCGGGTCAGGTCCGTTACCGCACCGACAAGGCCGGCATCATCCACTGCACCATCGGCAAGGCCGACTTCGCCGAAGACGCGCTGAAGTCGAACCTGACCGCGCTGCTGCTGGACCTGATCAAGGCCAAGCCGGCCACCTCGAAGGGCACCTACCTGCAGAAGGTTTCGGTCAGCTCGACGATGGGCCCGGGCGTCACCGTCGACCAGTCGTCGCTGACCCTGAAGTAATTGTTTCAAGCGGTCACGGTACCTTCGGTGCCGTGACCGTGACATTTGAAGGCATCGCTGGCAGTGCATCGCCCGCGGTAGCCGTCAAAGACCGCAGGCGCGGTCGTGGCAATACCGGCGACGGGCACGGAAGCTCGATCTGGCAAGGAGTCGCCGCCGGAGCAGTCATGAGCGCTTAATCGATTCCCCGGAATCACCCTGCGTAGATGGTGCCCTTCTGGAGTTTTTCTGGTTCACGCACGTCTGGGTTTCCCAGGTTGGCCCACTCCAGGTCTAGAACGGCCCCCCCCCGGAACATCATCCCGATGTTCCCGGCGTCCAGGACGGATGCCGCACAGGACCGCACACGGCAGGAGCCGTAAGCGGAGTTCAATAGGAGGAGTGCAATGGCTCTCAATCTGTCCCAGAAGCAAGAAGTAGTCGCCGAGCTGGCAGACGTCGCCGCCAAGGCCCACTCCTTGATCGCAGCCGAATACGCTGGCACCACGGTCGCCCAGATGACCGCGATGCGCAAGCAGGCTCGTGAAACCGGTGTTTTCTTGAAGGTTGTCAAGAACACCCTGGCTTCGCGCGCCGTTGAAGGCACCGAGTTCGCAGTCGCCCAGGACCAGATGGTTGGTCCGCTGCTGTACGCGTTCTCGCTCGAGGAGCCCGGCGCTGCCGGTCGCCTGATCAAGGAAGCCGCCAAGGGCAACGACAAGCTGAAGGCTAAGGTCGTCGCCATCGGTGGCGAAGTGTTCCCGGCAAGCCACGTCGAAGTGCTGGCCTCGCTGCCGACCCGCGACCAGGCCCTGGCCATGCTGGCCCGCGTCCTGACCGAGCCGGTCACGATGTTTGCCCGCGCCATCAAGGCCGTTGGCGAGAAGCAGGGTGGTGGCGACGTCGCCGCCGACGCTGCCGAGCCGGCCGCCGAGACCGCCTGAGTTTCGACTTACCGTGGTTCCTGACGGAACCTCAACCCAGAAAATCATCCAAAGGTATTAATCATGTCCCTTACCAACGAACAGATCGTCGACGCCATCGCCGAGAAGTCCCTGATGGAAGTGATGGAGCTGGTCAAGGCCATCGAAGAGAAGTTCGGCGTCTCCGCCGCTGCTCCGGTTGCCGTGGCTGCTGCCGCTGGCCCGGCTGCTGCTGTTGAAGAGCAGACCGAGTTCACCGTCACCCTGAAGTCGGCCGGCGACAAGAAGGTCGAAGTCATCAAGGCCGTCCGCGCCATCACCGGCCTGGGCCTGAAGGAAGCGAAGGACCTGGCCGAAGCCGGTGGCGTCCTGAAGGAAGGCGCTTCGAAGGACGACGCCGAGAAGATGAAGAAGGACCTGGAAGCTGCTGGCGCGACTGTCGAAGTCAAGTAAGCAGTTACCTTGCATCGTCACCGATTCACGGCGATGCAGCCAAGGCTGGGGGCGTAAGCCCCCGGCCTTTGGTCGTTGTTGCAGTGTTGTAGATCCACGCCACGCGTGGATGTAACGAGCGGCAAAAAGCCCAACACGGGCTGCGGTCAGACCCCGGCCGGCCAGCGCAGCGCGCGGCAGCGGGGGAGTGGATGCAGACGAGTTGGCAGTTGGAAGTAGCGGGAGAAGGCGTGCTGGTGCCGGCAATACCAGCGACTTCCAACTGACAATTTCAAGTTCCCTTCGGATCGTGGGCGCACGATCCGCACAACAAGGTGGAAGACCTCATGACGTCCTATTCGTTCACCGAAAAAAAGCGTATCCGCAAGGATTTCGGCAAGCAGCGCTCGATTCTCGAAGTGCCGTTCCTGCTCGCCATCCAGGTGGATTCCTATCGTGAATTCCTGCAGGAAAACGTCGATCCGGCCAAGCGCACGGACCACGGCCTGCACGCTGCGCTGAAGTCGGTCTTCCCGATCGCCAGCTACAGCGGCAATGCTGCCCTGGAATACGTCGGCTACAAGCTGGGCGAACCGGTCTTCGACGAGCGTGAGTGCCGCCAGCGTGGCATGAGCTACGGCGCCCCGCTGCGCGTGACCGTGCGCCTGGTGATCTACGACCGTGAGTCGTCGACCAAGGCCATCAAGTACGTGAAGGAGCAGGAGGTCTATCTGGGCGAAATCCCGCTGATGACCGAGAACGGCACCTTCATCGTCAACGGCACCGAGCGCGTCATCGTCTCGCAGCTGCACCGCTCGCCGGGTGTGTTCTTCGACCACGACCGTGGCAAGACCCACAGCTCGGGCAAGCTGCTGTACAGCGCCCGCATCATTCCTTACCGCGGTTCCTGGCTGGACTTCGAGTTCGACCCGAAGGACGCGCTGTTCACCCGTATCGACCGCCGCCGCAAGCTGCCGGTGTCGATCCTGCTGCGCGCGCTTGGCTACAGCAACGAAGAGATGCTGGCCGAGTTCTTCGAGATCAACACCTTCCACATCAACCCGGATGAAGGCGTCCAGCTGGAGCTGGTGCCGGAACGCCTGCGTGGCGAAACCCTGGGCTTTGACCTCGCCGACGGCGACAAGGTCATCGTGGAAGCCGGCAAGCGCATCACCGCGCGCCACATCAAGCAGCTGGAAGCCTCGGGCATCGCCGCCCTGGCCGTGCCGGACGACTACATCGTCGGCCGCATCCTGTCGCACGACGTGGTCGACGCCTCGACCGGCGAACTGCTGGCCCAGGCCAATGACGAGATCACCGACGAGCAGCTGCAGGCCTTCCGCAAGGCTGGCGTGGATGCCGTGGGCACCCTGTGGGTGAACGATCTGGATCGTGGCCCGTACCTGTCCAACACCCTGCGCATCGACCCGACCAAGACCCAGCTGGAAGCCCTGGTCGAGATCTACCGCATGATGCGTCCGGGCGAGCCGCCGACCAAGGACGCCGCGCAGAACCTGTTCCACAACCTGTTCTTCACCTTCGAGCGCTACGACCTGTCCGCGGTCGGCCGCATGAAGTTCAACCGTCGCGTGGGCCGCAAGGAAACCACCGGCGAAGCCGTGCTGTACGACAGCAAGTACTTCGGTGAGCGCAACGACGAAGAGTCCAAGCGCCTGGTTGCCGCCCATGGCGACAGCTCCGACATCCTGGACGTGATCAAGGTCCTGACCGAGATCCGCAACGGTCGCGGCGTGGTCGACGACATCGATCACCTGGGCAACCGTCGCGTGCGTTCGGTCGGCGAAATGGCCGAGAACGTGTTCCGCGTCGGCCTGGTCCGCGTCGAGCGCGCGGTCAAGGAGCGCCTGTCGATGGCCGAGTCCGAAGGCCTGACCCCGCAGGAGCTGATCAACGCCAAGCCGGTCGCCGCTGCCATCAAGGAGTTCTTCGGCTCCTCGCAGCTGTCGCAGTTCATGGACCAGAACAACCCGCTGTCGGAAGTGACCCACAAGCGTCGCGTCTCGGCCCTGGGCCCGGGCGGCCTGACCCGTGAGCGCGCCGGCTTCGAAGTGCGCGACGTGCACCCGACCCATTACGGCCGCGTCTGCACCATCGAAACCCCGGAAGGCCCGAACATCGGCCTGATCAACTCGCTGGCCGTGTACGCCCGCACCAACCAGTACGGTTTCCTTGAGACCCCGTACCGCAAGGTCGTGGACGGCAAGGTCTATGACGAAGTCGAGTTCCTGTCGGCGATCGAAGAAAACGAGTACGTCATTGCGCAGGCCAACGCCCTGACCAATGCCGACAGCATGCTGACCGAGCAGTTCGTTCCGTGCCGCTTCCAGGGCGAATCGCTGCTGAAGCCGCCGGCGGAAGTCCACTTCATGGACGTCTCGCCGATGCAGACCGTGTCGATCGCGGCCGCGCTGGTTCCGTTCCTGGAGCACGATGACGCGAACCGCGCACTGATGGGCGCCAACATGCAGCGTCAGGCCGTGCCGACCCTGCGTGCGCAGAAGCCGCTGGTCGGTACCGGCATCGAGCGCGCCGTGGCCCGTGACTCCGGTGTGACCGTGAACGCTCGTCGTGGTGGCGAGATCGTGCAGATCGACGCCGCCCGCATCGTGGTCAAGGTCAACGAGGAAGAGATCGTTGGCGCCACCGACGCAGGCGTGGACATCTACAACCTGGTCAAGTACACCCGTTCGAACCAGAACACCTGCATCAATCAGCGTCCGCTGGTCCAGGTGGGTGACGTCATCGCCCGCGGCGACGTGCTGGCCGACGGTCCGTCCACCGACATCGGCGAACTGGCCCTGGGCCAGAACATGCTGATCGCGTTCATGCCGTGGAACGGCTACAACTTCGAAGACTCCATCCTGCTCTCCGAGCGCGTGGTGGAAGAGGATCGTTACACCACGATCCACATCGAAGAGCTGACCTGCGTTGCGCGTGACACCAAGCTGGGGCCGGAGGAAATCTCCGCCGACATCCCGAACGTCTCCGAGCAGGCGCTGAACCGCCTGGACGAGAGCGGCGTGGTGTACATCGGTGCCGAAGTCCGCGCCGGCGACATCATGGTCGGCAAGGTCACCCCGAAGGGCGAAAGCCAGCTGACCCCGGAAGAGAAGCTGCTGCGCGCGATCTTCGGCGAGAAGGCTTCGGACGTTAAGGACAGCTCGCTGCGCGTTCCGCCGGGCATGGACGGCACCGTCATCGACGTGCAGGTCTTCACCCGCGACGGCATCGAGAAGGACAAGCGCGCCCGCCAGATCGAAGAGTCTGAAATCAAGCGCGTCAAGAAGGACTTCGACGACCAGTTCCGCATTCTGGAAGCCGCCATCTACATGCGTCTGCGTTCGCAGATCGTGGGCAAGGTGGTCAACGGTGGCGCTGGCCTGAAGAAGGGGGACGTGATCAGCGACGCCTTCCTGGACGGCCTGAAGAAGGCTGACTGGTTCGCCCTGCGCATGAAGGACGAGGACGCTTCGGAAGCCATCGAGCGCGCGCAGAAGCAGATCCAGGCGCACGAGAGGGAGTTCGAGCGTCGCTTCGCCGACAAGCGCGGCAAGATCACCGCCGGTGACGACCTCGCCCCGGGCGTGCTGAAGATGGTCAAGGTATTCCTGGCCGTGAAGCGCCGCATCCAGCCGGGTGACAAGATGGCAGGCCGCCACGGCAACAAGGGTGTGGTCTCCAACGTGGTGCCGGTCGAGGACATGCCGTACATGGCCTCGGGCGAAACCGTGGACATCGTGCTGAACCCGCTGGGCGTGCCGTCGCGTATGAACATCGGCCAGATCCTGGAAGTGCACCTGGGCTGGGCCGCCAAGGGGCTGGGCCGCAAGATCCAGGCGATGATGGAGGCCCAGGCCGCCGTTGCCGACCTGCGCAAGTTCCTGGACGACATCTACAACCACGACGACACCAACGTGGCCAACCGTGTCGACCTGTCGCAGTTCAGCGACGAGGAACTGCTGCGTCTGGCCCGCAACCTGACCGACGGCGTGCCGATGGCCACTCCGGTGTTCGACGGCGCCACCGAAGCGGAAATCAAGCGCATGCTGGAACTGGCCGACCTGCCGAGCAGTGGCCAGACCCAGCTGTACGACGGCCGCACCGGTGAAGCGTTCGATCGCCACACCACCGTGGGTTACATGCACTACCTGAAGCTGAACCACCTGGTCGACGACAAGATGCACGCCCGTTCGACCGGTCCGTACTCGCTCGTCACCCAGCAGCCGCTGGGCGGCAAGGCGCAGTTCGGCGGCCAGCGCTTCGGTGAAATGGAAGTCTGGGCGCTGGAAGCCTACGGCGCGGCCTACACCCTGCAGGAAATGCTGACGGTGAAGTCCGATGACGTGCAGGGCCGCAACCAGATGTACAAGAACATCGTCGACGGTGAGCACGAGATGGTCGCGGGCATGCCGGAATCCTTCAACGTGCTCGTGAAGGAAATCCGCTCGCTGGCCATCAACATGGAACTGGAAGACAACTGATCCATGCCGGCGCGGCGGTCCGCCGCCGCGCCGCTGGCAGTGAACTGAAAGCCCATCGACACAGCATTCCTCCTTCTGGAGAACACCATGAAAGACCTGCTCAACCTCTTCAACCAGCAGCGCCAGACGCTGGACTTCGACGCGATCAAGATCGCGCTGGCTTCGCCGGACCTGATCCGTTCGTGGTCCTTCGGCGAAGTGAAGAAGCCGGAAACCATCAACTACCGTACCTTCAAGCCGGAACGCGACGGCCTGTTCTGCGCCGCCATCTTCGGCCCGGTGAAGGACTACGAGTGCCTGTGCGGCAAGTACAAGCGCATGAAGCACCGCGGCGTGGTCTGCGAAAAGTGCGGCACCGAAGTGACCCTGGCCAAGGTGCGCCGCGAGCGCATGGGCCACATCGACCTGGCCTCGCCGGTCGCGCACATCTGGTTCCTGAAGTCGCTGCCGTCGCGCATCGGCCTGATGCTGGACATGACCCTGCGCGACATCGAGCGCGTGCTGTACTTCGAAGCCTACGTGGTGACCGAGCCGGGCCTGACCGCCCTGGAACGCCGCCAGCTGCTGACCGAAGAACAGTACCTGCAGGCCCGCCAGGAGCACGGTGACGACTTCGACGCCGCCATGGGCGCCGAGGCCGTGTACGAACTGCTGCGCACCATCGACCTGCAGTCGGAAATGACCCGCCTGCGCGAGGAAATCGCCGCTACCGGTTCGGAAACCAAGCTCAAGCGCCTCACCAAGCGCATCAAGCTGATCGAAGCCTTCCTGGAATCGGGCAACCGTCCGGAATGGATGGTCATGACCGTGCTGCCGGTGCTGCCGCCGGACCTGCGTCCGCTGGTCCCGCTGGATGGCGGCCGCTTCGCGACCTCCGACCTGAACGACCTGTACCGCCGCGTCATCAACCGCAACAACCGCCTGCGCCGCCTGCTCGAACTGAGCGCGCCGGACATCATCGTGCGCAATGAAAAGCGCATGCTGCAGGAATCGGTCGATGCGCTGCTGGACAACGGCCGTCGTGGCCGTGCCATCACCGGCACCAACAAGCGCCCGCTGAAGTCGCTGGCCGACATGATCAAGGGCAAGCAGGGTCGCTTCCGCCAGAACCTGCTCGGCAAGCGCGTCGACTACTCGGGCCGTTCGGTCATCGTGGTCGGTCCGTACCTGCGCCTGCACCAGTGCGGCCTGCCGAAGAAGATGGCGCTCGAGCTGTTCAAGCCGTTCGTCTTCGCCAAGCTGCAGCGTCGTGGCCTGGCCACCACCATCAAGGCTGCCAAGAAGCTGGTCGAGCGCGAAGAAGCCGAAGTCTGGGACATCCTGGAAGAGGTCATCCGCGAGCATCCGGTGATGCTGAACCGTGCGCCGACCCTGCACCGTCTGGGCATCCAGGCGTTCGAGCCGGTGCTGATCGAAGGCAAGGCCATCCAGCTGCATCCGCTGGTCTGCACCGCGTTCAACGCCGACTTCGACGGTGACCAGATGGCCGTCCACGTGCCGCTCTCGCTGGAAGCCCAGCTGGAAGCGCGTGCGCTGATGATGTCCACCAACAACATCCTGTCGCCGGCCAACGGCGAGCCGATCATCGTGCCGTCGCAGGACGTCGTGCTGGGTCTGTACTACATGACCCGCTCGCTGGAAAACAAGAAGGGCGAGGGCATGGCCTTCGCCAACATCGCCGAAGTCAAGCGTGCCTATGACAACCGCGTGGTGGAACTGCACGCCAAGGTCAAGGTCCGCATCACCGAGGTGGTGACCGACGAAGACGGCAACAAGCAGAACAAGACCTCGATCGTGGACACCACGATCGGTCGTGCCCTGCTGGCTGAAATCCTGCCGGAAGGCCTGCCGTTCGCGCTGGCCAATGTCGAGCTGACCAAGAAGAACATCAGCCGCCTGATCAACTCCAGCTACCGCCAGCTGGGCCTGAAGGACACGGTCGTGTTCGCCGACAAGCTGATGTACACCGGCTTCGCCTATGCGACCCGCGCCGGCGTCTCCATCGGCATCGACGACATGCTGATCCCGGACGAGAAGAAGGGCATCCTCACCGAGGCCGAAGCCGAAGTGCTGGAAATCCAGGAGCAGTACCAGTCGGGCCTGGTTACCGCCGGCGAGCGCTACAACAAGGTGGTCGACATCTGGTCGCGCACCAACGAGCGCATCGCCAAGGCGATGATGGACACCATCGGTACCGAGAAGGTGGTCAACGCCAAGGGTGAGACCATCGACCAGAAGTCGATGAACTCGCTGTACATCATGGCCGACTCCGGTGCGCGTGGTTCGCAGGCGCAGATCCGTCAGCTGGCCGGCATGCGCGGCCTGATGGCCCGTCCGGACGGCTCGATCATCGAGACGCCCATCAAGGCGAACTTCCGCGAAGGCCTGAACGTGCAGGAGTACTTCAACTCCACCCACGGTGCCCGTAAGGGTCTGGCCGATACCGCGCTGAAGACCGCGAACTCGGGTTACCTGACCCGTCGTCTGGTCGACGTCGCGCAGGACGTGGTGATCACCGAGGTGGATTGCGGTACCACCGAAGGCCTGATCATGACCCCGATCGTGGAAGGCGGCGACGTGGTCGAGCCGCTGAAGGACCGCGTGCTGGGTCGCGTGGTGGCCGAGGACGTGTTCCTGCCGGGCAACGACGAAGATCCGATCGTCACCCGCAACACCCTGCTGGACGAAGCCTGGGTTGCCAAGCTGGAAGATGCCGGCGTGCAGACCATCAAGGTCCGCTCGACCATCTCCTGCGAATCGGCCTTCGGTGTCTGCTCGCGCTGCTACGGCCGCGATCTGGCCCGTGGTCACCTGGTCAACATCGGTGAAGCGGTCGGCGTCATCGCCGCCCAGTCCATCGGTGAGCCGGGTACCCAGCTGACCATGCGTACGTTCCACATCGGTGGTGCGGCGTCGCGAGCTGCTGCGGTCGACAACATCACCGTCAAGACCACCGGCTCGGTCAAGTTCAGCAACCTCAAGTCCGTCGAGCATGCCAACGGCTCGCTGGTGGCAGTGTCGCGCTCGGGCGAAATCTCGGTGCTCGATGCCCACGGCCGTGAGCGTGAGCGTTACAAGCTGCCGTACGGTGCGACCATCACGTCCAAGGACGGTGATGCGATCAAGGCGGGCCAGACCGTGGCCAACTGGGATCCGCATAACCACCCGATCGTGTCGGAAGTGGCCGGCTTCATCCGCTTCATCGACTTCGTCGACGGCATCACCGTCATCGAGAAGACCGACGAGCTGACCGGCCTTGCTTCGCGCGAAATCACCGATCCGAAGCGTCGTGGTACCCAGGCCAAGGATCTGCGCCCGATCGTGCGCATCGTCGACGCCAAGGGCAACGACCTGTCGATTCCGGGCACCGACCTGCCGGCGCAGTACCTGCTGCCGCCGCGCTCGATCGTCAACCTGCAGGACGGCGCTGCCGTCGGCGTGGGTGACGTGGTCGCCAAGATTCCGCAGGAAGCGTCGAAGACCCGCGACATCACCGGTGGTCTGCCGCGCGTGGCCGATCTGTTCGAAGCGCGCAAGCCGAAGGATCCGGCGGTGCTGGCCGAGCGTTCGGGCATCATCAGCTTCGGCAAGGACACCAAGGGCAAGCAGCGCCTGATCATCAAGGACACCGATGGTTCGGAGCACGAAGAGCTGATTCCGAAGTACCGCCAGGTCATCGTGTTCGAAGGCGAGCATGTCACCAAGGGTGAAACCATCGTGGACGGCGAGCCGAGCCCGCAGGACATCCTGCGCCTGCTGGGTGTCGAACCGTTGGCGGCCTACCTGGTGAAGGAAATCCAGGACGTGTACCGCCTGCAGGGCGTGAAGATCAACGACAAGCACATCGAGGTGATCACCCGCCAGATGCTGCGCAAGGTCGAGATCACCGACCAGGGCAGCAGCAAGTTCCTGAACGGCGAGCAGGTGGAGCGTCAGCGCGTTATCGAGGAGAATGCGCGCCTGTCGACCCGCAACGAGCTGCCGGCGCACTTCGATCCGGTCCTGCTGGGTATCACCAAGGCCTCGCTGGCGACCGAATCGTTCATCTCGGCCGCGTCGTTCCAGGAAACCACCCGCGTGCTGACCGAAGCGGCCGTCCGCGGTACCAAGGACAACCTGCGCGGTCTGAAGGAAAACGTGATCGTGGGCCGCCTGATCCCGGCCGGTACCGGTCTGTCGTACCACAGCAGCCGCCGCCGCGGCGCTTCGGGTCTGACCGACTCGGAGATGCAGGCCCTGACCGGCACCCCGGCTGCAGTCGAGGCTCCGGCCGTTGAAGCTGAAGCTGAACAGGCGTCCGGCGAAGAATGAGGTATCCGGTCCGGCCGCAAGGCCGGACCACCCCGTCGGTTCATCGACGGGTAGGGAAAGGGCAGGGGAGGTCGTCCGCGATCGCCCCGGCCAACCTGAACGGGGTACATGGAGGCCCCCCAGTAACGTTCCAGGATCAGGAACGGGCTTGACAGGAGGCGTTTGACTGCTTTCCTGACGGGTTGCTACAATCGTCTGTCTCAGCAGGCCAGAATTTTGGCCTGCTTTAACATTTCCGCATCTCTGGTCGGATTTTCCGGCCACCAATCAGAAGAACCTACTGATGGCGACGATCAACCAGCTGGTCCGCAAGCCGCGGCAAGCGACCACCTACAAGAGTGCCTCGCCGGCGCTCGACAAGTGCCCGCAGCGCCGTGGCGTCTGCACCCGTGTCTACACCACCACTCCGAAGAAGCCGAACTCGGCTCTGCGCAAGGTTGCCAAGGTCCGCCTGACCAACCAGGAAGAAGTGATTTCCTACATCGGTGGTGAAGGCCACAACCTGCAGGAGCACTCCGTGGTCCTGATCCGCGGCGGTCGCGTCAAGGACCTGCCGGGTGTGCGTTACCACACCGTTCGTGGCTCGCTCGACGCCGCCGGCGTTGCCAAGCGTCGCCAGGCCCGTTCCAAGTACGGCGCCAAGCGTCCGAAGGCATAAGGAGAGAGCACTATGTCGCGTAAGGGTAATACTCCGCAGCGTTCCGTCCTGCCCGATCCGAAGCACGGAAGCGAAACCATCGCCCGCTTCATCAACATGGTCATGCAGAGCGGCAAGAAGTCCGTCGCCGAAAAGATCGTGTACGGCGCCATGGACGTGATCACCGAGAAGAACAGCAGCGCCAACGCCATTGAGCTGGTGCAGAAGGCTCTGGACAACGTCGCTCCGGCGGTCGAAGTCAAGTCGCGCCGCGTCGGTGGTGCCACCTACCAGGTGCCGGTCGAAGTGCGTTCGTCGCGCAAGATGGCTCTGGCCATGCGCTGGCTGATCGACTCCGCGCGCAAGCGTGGTGAGAACACCATGCCGAAGAAGCTGGCTGCTGAACTGATCGACGCCTCGGAAAACCGTGGCGGCGCCATCAAGAAGCGCGAAGAAACCCACCGCATGGCCGAAGCCAACAAGGCATTCGCCCACTACCGCTGGTGAGTTTGACGGCCTTGTAAAACAGGCAGGGCAGCACCACTTCGGTGCGTGCTGCCTCGCGGTCCCAGAAGGGCTGCGCCAATCCGAAGGCCGCCGAAAGGCGGCGTTCGGCCATCCGAAATCCAAGAAATCTGAGAGGCTCCCGTGGCCCGTTCCACTCCCATCGAGCGTTACCGTAACTTCGGCATCATGGCTCACATCGATGCCGGCAAGACCACCACGTCCGAGCGCATCCTGTTCTACACCGGCAAGAGCCACAAGATCGGTGAAGTGCACGACGGCGCCGCCACCATGGACTGGATGGAGCAGGAGCAGGAGCGTGGCATCACGATCCAGTCCGCTGCCACCACCGCGTTCTGGAAGGGCATGGACAAGTCCCTGCCGGAGCACCGCTTCAACATCATCGACACCCCCGGGCACGTCGACTTCACCATCGAAGTGGAGCGCTCGCTGCGCGTGCTCGACGGTGCCGTCTTCGTCCTGTGCGCCGTCGGTGGCGTGCAGCCGCAGTCGGAAACCGTGTGGCGCCAGGCCAACAAGTACCACGTGCCGCGCATCGCGTTCGTCAACAAGATGGACCGCACCGGTGCCAACTTCCAGAAGGTCGTCGGCCAGCTGAAGGCCAAGCTGGGCGCGGTTGCCGTGCCGATGCAGCTGCCGATCGGCGCTGAAGACAACTTCAAGGGCGTTGTCGACCTGCTGAAGATGAAGGCCATCCATTGGGATGAGGCTTCGCAGGGCATGAAGTTCGAGTACGGTGAAATCCCGGCCGAACTGCAGGGCCCGGCTGAAGAGGCTCGCCAGTTCATGGTCGAGACCGCTGCCGAAGCCAGCGAAGAGCTGATGGAAAAGTACCTGGGCGGCGAAGAGCTGGCCGAGGCTGAAATTATCAATGCGCTGCGTACCCGCACCCTGGCCACCGAGATCGTGCCGATGTACTGCGGCTCGGCCTTCAAGAACAAGGGCGTGCAGGCCATGCTGGACGGCGTGATCCAGCTGCTGCCGTCGCCGGTCGACGTGCCGGACGTGAAGGGCGTGGACGTTGACGACGACACCGTCGAAATGACCCGCAAGTCGGACGACAAGGCTCCGTTCTCGTCGCTGGCCTTCAAGATCATCACCGACCCGTTCGTCGGCGCGCTGACCTTCTTCCGTGTCTACTCGGGCACCCTGAACGGTGGCGACACCGTGCTGAACTCGGTGAAGGGCAAGAAGGAGCGCATCGGCCGCATCCTGCAGATGCACTCGAACAACCGCGAGGAAATCAAGGAAGTTCTGGCCGGTGACATCGCCGCTGCCGTGGGCCTGAAGGACACCACCACCGGTGACACCCTGTGCGCCGTGGACGCCCCGATCATCCTGGAGCGCATGACGTTCCCGGAGCCGGTGATCTCGATGGCCGTCGAGCCGAAGACCAAGTCGGACCAGGAAAAGATGGGTCTGGCCCTGGGCCGTCTGGCGCAGGAAGATCCGTCGTTCCGCGTCAAGACCGACGAAGAATCCGGCCAGACCATCATCTCGGGCATGGGCGAGCTGCACCTGGACATCATCGTCGACCGCCTGAAGCGCGAGTTCAACGTTGAAGCCAACGTCGGCGCGCCGCAGGTGGCCTACCGCGAAACCATCACCCTGGCCGACGTCAAGTCGGACTACAAGCACGCCAAGCAGTCCGGTGGTAAGGGTCAGTACGGTCACGTCGTGATCGAGCTGTCGCCGATCACCGCTGAAGATCGTGCCGATCCGAAGATCGCTCCGATGATCAAGGACGACTTCCTGTTCATCAACGACATCACCGGCGGCGTGATCCCGAAGGAATTCATTCCGTCGGTTGAAAAGGGCCTGCGCGAAACCATCACCAGCGGCCCGCTGGCTGGCTTCCCGGTCGTGGACGTCAAGGTGAAGCTGGTGTTCGGTTCGTACCACGACGTCGACTCCTCGGAAATGGCGTTCAAGCTGGCTTCGTCGATGGCCTTCAAGCAGGGCTTCGCCAAGGCCAAGCCGGTGCTGCTGGAGCCGATCATGAAGGTCGAGATCGTGACCCCGGAGGATTACCAGGGTGACGTGATGGGCGACGTCAGCCGTCGTCGCGGCGTGCTGCAGGGTTCCGACACCACCGGTGACGGTTCGGCCAGCATCATCAACGCGATGATCCCGCTGGGTGAAATGTTCGGCTACGCCACTGCGCTGCGTTCGCAGACCCAGGGCCGCGCCACCTTCACCATGGAATTCGATCACTACGAGCCGGCGCCGACCAACATCGCCGAAGCCGTCATGAAGAAGGGCTGAGCCTCGCTCAGCCTCTCTTGAAACCACTTACGAACAATCAAGGTATAGAACAATGGCAAAGGGTAAGTTCGAGCGCACCAAGCCGCACGTCAACGTCGGCACCATCGGTCACGTCGATCACGGCAAGACCACGCTGACCGCCGCACTGACCAAGATCGGTGCCGAGCGCTTCGGTGGCGAGTTCAAGGATTACTCCTCGATCGACGCCGCTCCGGAAGAAAAGGCGCGTGGTATCACGATCTCGACCGCGCACGTCGAATACGAATCCCCGATCCGTCACTACGCCCACGTCGATTGCCCGGGCCACGCTGACTACGTCAAGAACATGATCACCGGTGCCGCCCAGATGGACGGCGCGATCCTGGTGTGCTCGGCCGCTGACGGCCCGATGCCGCAGACCCGCGAGCACATCCTGCTGTCGCGTCAGGTCGGCGTGCCGTACATCGTCGTGTTCCTGAACAAGGCCGACATGGTTGACGACGCCGAGCTGCTCGAGCTGGTCGAGATGGAAGTGCGTGAACTGCTGAGCAAGTACGAGTTCCCGGGTGACGACACCCCGATCATCGCCGGTTCGGCCCGTCTGGCGCTGGAAGGCGACCAGAGCGACATCGGCGTGCCGGCCATCCTGAAGCTGGTCGATGCCCTGGACAGCTGGATTCCGGAGCCGGAGCGTGCGATCGACAAGCCGTTCCTGATGCCGGTGGAAGACGTGTTCTCGATCTCGGGCCGCGGCACCGTGGTGACCGGTCGTATCGAGCGCGGCGTGATCAAGGTCGGCGACGAAATCGAAATCGTCGGCATCCGTCCGGTGCAGAAGACCACCGTGACCGGCGTTGAAATGTTCCGCAAGCTGCTGGACCAGGGTCAGGCAGGCGACAACGCTGGCCTGCTGCTGCGCGGCACCAAGCGTGACGACGTCGAGCGTGGCCAGGTCCTGGCCAAGCCGGGCACGATCAAGCCGCACACCAAGTTCGAAGGCGAGGTCTACGTCCTGTCGAAGGACGAAGGCGGCCGTCACACCCCGTTCTTCAACGGCTACCGTCCGCAGTTCTACTTCCGCACCACCGACATCACCGGCGCAGCTGCACTGCCGGAAGGCGTCGAAATGGTGATGCCGGGTGACAACGTCAAGATGGTCGTCACCCTGATCAACCCGGTGGCAATGGACGAAGGCCTGCGCTTCGCCATCCGCGAAGGCGGCCGTACCGTCGGCGCCGGCGTGGTCTCGAAGATCATCGAGTAATCTGGTAGTATCTGCGCCCCGATGTTGCCTGGGTAGGGCATCGGGGCGTATCAAATGGGAAAGCAGGCACAGGATGTGCCTTGTGTTCCCCGGACCAGGAAGGGTCAATGCCATTCAGGCGGCGTCAACAGGCGACTGTTGACAGCTGCCTTGCGTGCCATTATGCTTCTACGTCTGGGCAGGCCTGGGAACGGGTCTGCCTACGTTTTTGAGGTCTATGGAGTGACCTTGTCGGCCTGCAGGAGTGTGGGCCGTCCGTATTCAGGAATTTCATGGGACAAAGCAACCCAGAGGCTTTGTCTGTCGCTCTTTTAACGAAGGAACCTACCGCCATGGCGGACCAAAAGATCCGGATCCGGCTGAAAGCGTTCGATCATCGTCTGATCGACCGTTCGGCCAGCGAGATCGTTGAAACGGCAAAGCGGACCGGCGCGCAAGTGCGTGGCCCGATCCCGCTGCCGACCAAGATCGAGCGTTACACCGTTCTCGTTTCCCCGCACGTCGACAAGGACGCGCGTGACCAGTACGAGACCCGCACGCACAAGCGCGTGCTCGATATCGTTGACCCGAATGACAAGACCGTGGACGCGCTGATGAAGCTCGAACTGGCTGCCGGCGTCGACGTTCAGATCAAGCTGACCTGAGGACTACGACCATGACGAAGAAGTATTCGTTGGGCTTCGTGGGCCGCAAGGCCGGCATGAGCCGCGTGTTCACTGAAGATGGCCGTTCCATCCCAGTGACCCTGATCGAAGCAACCCCGAACCGCATCGCGCAGATCAAGACCGTCGAAACCGACGGCTACAGCGCCGTGCAGGTGACCGTCGGCGCGCGTCGCGCTGCCCTGGTCAACAAGCCGGAAGCCGGCCACTTCGCCAAGGCGAAGGTGGAAGCGGGTCGTGGCCTGTGGGAATTCCGCGTTGAAGACGCGCAGCTCGGCGATTTCGCCGTTGGCGGCGAAGTCAAGGCGGACATCTTCGAAGTCGGCCAGATCGTCGACGTCCAGGGTGTCACCAAGGGTAAGGGCTTCCAAGGCACCATCAAGCGCCACAACTTCCGTATGGGCGATGCAACCCACGGTAACTCGCTGTCGCATCGCGCGCCGGGTTCGCTGGGTCAGCGCCAGACCCCGGGTCGCGTTTTCCCGGGCAAGAAGATGTCGGGCCACATGGGCGCGGTGCAGCAGAGCACCCAGAACCTGGAAGTGGTCAAGGTCGACGTCGAGCGCGGTCTGATCGCCGTTCGCGGCGCCGTTCCGGGCGCGGCGGGTGGCGACGTGATCGTCCGTCCGGCGAGCAAGGCATAAGGAGAGATGACGATGGAACTCGTTATCACGGGTAGCAACAACAAGGTCTCGGTCTCCGACGCCGTGTTCGGTCGCGATTTCAGCGAAGATCTGGTCCACCAGGTCGTCGTTGCCTACCGCAACGCCGGTCGCGCCGGCACCAAGGCACAGAAGACTCGCTCCGAAGTGGCTGGTACCACCAAGAAGTCGAAGAAGCAGAAGGGCGGCGGCGCGCGTCATGGCGCACTGACAGCTCCGATCTTCGTCGGCGGCGGTGTCACCTTCGCGGCCAAGCCGCGCAGCTTCGAGCAGAAGGTCAATCGTAAGCAGTACCGTGCCGCCATGTGCGCGATCCTGTCCGAGCTGAACCGTCAGGGCCGTCTGACCATCGTGGAGTCCTTCGACGTCGAAGTGACCAACACGAAGGGTCTGATCGCCAAGCTGGCCGGCCTGGAAGTGGGCAAGCGCCCGCTGATCGTCACCGAAGAAGCGTCCGAGCACCTGTACCTGTCCGCCCGCAATCTGCCGTACGTGCAGGTGCGTGACGTCCAGGGTCTGGATCCGGTCTCGCTGGTGGGTGCCGACACGGTCGTCATCACCGCTGACGCGGTCAAGAAGGTCGAGGAGTGGCTGGCATGAACAGCAACGAAAAAATCTTCAGCGTGCTGCGTGCCCCGCGTGTCTCCGAAAAGACCGCGCGCCTGCAGGAACTCTCCAACCAGTATGTCTTCGAAGTTTCGAACGAAGCCACCAAGGCCGATGTAAAGGCCGCGGTTGAGCAGCTGTTCGACGTCAAGGTCGAAGCCGTCAACGTGGTCAACGTCAAGGGCAAGAACAAGTCCTTCCGTAACCGTGCTGGCCGCCGCGGCGATTGGCGCAAGGCGTACGTTCGCCTGGCCGATGGCCAGTCGATCGATGTAACGGCCAAGGCCTGAGGTACATCCCATGCCATTGATGAAATTCAAGCCCACTTCCCCCGGCCGCCGTTCGGCCGTGCGCGTGGTCACTCCCGACCTGCACAAGGGTGCTCCGCACGCTGCGCTGGTCGAGTCGCAGAGCCGCTCGGGTGGTCGTAACCACCATGGCCGCATCACCGTGCGTCACGTCGGTGGTGGTGCCAAGCAGCACTACCGCATCATCGACTTCAAGCGCAACAAGCTGGGCATCCCGGCGCGCGTGGAACGCATCGAATACGATCCGAACCGCACCGCGCACATCGCTCTGCTGTGCTACGTCGACGGTGAGCGTCGCTACATCATCGCCCCGAAGGGCCTGAAGGCTGGTGATCAGGTGATCGCTGGTTCGGATGCCCCGATCAAGGCCGGCAACACCCTGCCGCTGCGCAACATCCCGGTCGGCACCACCATCCACTGCATCGAACTGAAGCCGGGCAAGGGCGCTCAGATCGCTCGCGCCGCGGGTGCGGCCGTGCAGCTGGTGGCTCGTGAAGGCATCTACGCCACCCTGCGCCTGCGCTCGGGTGAAATGCGTAAGGTTCCGGTCGAGTGCTGCGCCACCATCGGCGAAGTCGGCAACGACGAGCACAGCCTGGAAAAGCTGGGCAAGGCCGGTGCCAAGCGTTGGCGCGGCGTCCGCCCGACCGTTCGTGGTGCTGCCATGAACCCGGTTGACCACCCGCACGGTGGTGGTGAGGCGAAGGCCGGCCAGGGTAATCCGCATCCGGTCACCCCGTGGGGTGTCCCGACCAAGGGTTACAAGACGCGCCATAACAAGCGCACTCAGCAGTTCATCGTCCGCGATCGTAGGGGCTAATCGACCATGGCACGTTCACTCAAGAAGGGCCCGTTCGTCGATCACCACCTCGTCAAGAAGGTGGAGGCCGCTGCGGGCAGCAAGAAGCCGATCAAGACCTGGTCGCGCCGTTCGATGATCCTGCCTGACATGGTAGGCGTCACCATTGCCGTGCATAACGGCAAGAACCACATCCCGGTTCTCGTCAACGAGAACATGGTCGGCCACAAGCTCGGCGAATTTGCCATCACCCGGACCTTCAAGGGTCACGGTGGTGACAAGAAGTCGGGCAAGTAAGGAGAGATGACAATGGAAGCGAAAGCCATCCTGCGCACTGCGCGCATCTCCCCGCAGAAGGCTCGTCTGGTCGCTGACCAGGTGCGCGGTCTGCCGGCCGAGCGTGCGGTCAACCTGCTGAAGTTCTCGGACAAGAAGGCTGCCCACCTGATCAAGAAGGTGGTGGAGTCGGCTATTGCAAATGCCGAAAACAACCAGGGCGCCGACGTCGACGAGCTGAAGGTTCAGACCATCATGGTTGATGAAGGTCCGACCCTGAAGCGTTTCATGGCGCGGGCGAAAGGCCGCGGTACCCGCATCCTCAAGCGCACCAGCCACATCACTGTGGTTGTGGGCGCCGCCAAGTAAGCGGATAAGGAAAAGACCATGGGTCATAAAGTTCATCCGATTGGTATCCGCCTCGGCATTTCCAAGGACTGGAACTCCAAGTGGTACGCCAACAAGGCCGAGTTCGCTGGTTACCTGGCAGCCGACCTGAAAGTGCGCGACATGCTGCGCAAGAAGCTGGCTCAGGCCGGCATCAGCAAGATCCTGATCGAGCGTCCGGCCAAGACCGCTCGCGTGACGATCCACACCGCCCGTCCGGGCGTGGTGATCGGCAAGCGCGGTGAGGACATCGAGAAGCTGCGCAAGGAAGTGAGCGAAATGATGGGCGTCCCGGCGCACATCAACGTCACCGAAGTGCGCAAGCCGGAACTGGACGCGCAGCTCGTTGCCGAGTCGATCGCCCAGCAGCTGGAGCGTCGCATCATGTTCCGCCGTGCAATGAAGCGCTCGGTCGGCAACGCGATGCGCCTGGGTGCCCTGGGCATCAAGGTCAACGTTGGTGGCCGCCTCAACGGTGCAGAAATCGCCCGTTCGGAGTGGTACCGCGAAGGCCGCGTGCCGCTGCACACCCTGCGTGCCGACATCGACTATGGCTTCGCTGAAGCCAAGACGACCTACGGCATCATCGGCATCAAGGTCTGGATCTACAAGGGCGAGGTCTTCGATTTCTCCCAGGTTGGCCAGGAAAAGCAGGACGACACCCCGTCGCGCAACGATCGTCACGATCGCGGCGACCGTGGTGACCGTCAGCGCCCGGCCCGTGAAGCGAGGTAACGACAATGTTGCAACCCAAGCGAACCAAGTACCGCAAGGTACACAAGGGCCGTAACGATGGCCTGAGCTGGAGCGCCAACGCTGTCAGCTTCGGCGAATACGGCCTGAAGGCAACCGCACACGGTCAGCTGACCGCGCGTCAGATCGAAGCGGCCCGCCGCTCGATCAGCCGCTACGTCAAGCGCGGCGGCAAGATGTGGATCCGCGTGTTCCCCGACAAGCCCATCACCAAGAAGCCCATCGAAGTCCGAATGGGTTCTGGTAAGGGTAACGTGGAATACTGGGTGGCCCAGATCCAGCCCGGCCGCATGATCTATGAAATCGAGGGTGTTTCCGAGGAAGTGGCTCGCGAGGCGTTCCGCCTGGCCGCCGCCAAGCTCTCGGTCACCACCACTTTCGTGACCCGTACGGTGCGCTGATGGATATCAAAACTCTCCGTGAAAAGTCGGCTGACGAACTCAAGGCCCACCTGATCGACCTGCGTAAGGAACAGTTCTCTGTCCGTATGCAGCAGGTCACCGGCCAGCTGCCGAAGACCCACGACATTCGCCGGGTCCGTCGCGAGATTGCTCGCGTCAAGACCCTGCTCGGCAGCACGAAGTAAGGATGGCCGCTATGAGCGACAATACTGAAAAGAAGACGCTGCGCACGGTCGAAGGCCGTGTCGTCAGCAACAAGATGGACAAGACGGTTACCGTCCTGGTTGAGCGTCAGGTCAAGCACGCGTTGTACGGCAAGTACATCAAGCGCTCGACGAAGCTGCACGCCCACGATGCCGACAACGCCTGCAAGGAAGGCGATGTCGTCCGCGTGACCGAGATTGCTCCGATGTCCAAGACCAAGAACTGGCGCGTGGTGGAAGTCATCACGCGTGCGGCTGAATAAGGAGTCTGAATCATGATCCAGATGCAGAGCTACCTTGACGTCGCGGACAATTCGGGTGCCAAGCAGGTGATGTGCTTCAAGGTGCTGGGTGGTTCCAAGCGCCGTTACGCCGGCATCGGCGACATCATCAAGGTCACCGTGAAGGATGCGATTCCGCGCGGCAAGGTCAAGAAGGGTGAAGTGTATGACGCCGTCGTGGTGCGTACCCGCAAGGGTGTGCGTCGCGCCGACGGCTCGCTGATCCGCTTCGACGGCAACGCTGCCGTTCTGCTGAACAGCAAGCAGGAGCCGATCGGTACCCGTATCTTCGGGCCGGTGACCCGTGAACTTCGTTCGGAGAAGTTCATGAAGATCGTCTCGCTCGCTCCCGAAGTGCTGTGAGCGACAGGAGATAATCATGGCTAACCGTATCAAGAAGGGCGACCAGGTTGTCGTCAACGCTGGCAAGGACAAGGGCAAGCAGGGCGAAGTCGTCCGCGTCGACGGCGACCGTGTGGTCGTCGCCAACGTGAACATCGTCAAGCGCCACACCAAGCCGAACCCGCAGGCAGGTGTTGCCGGCGGCGTGGTCGAGCGCGAAGCTTCGATCCATATCTCCAACGTGAATGTTCTGAACCCGGCTTCGGGCAAGGGCGAACGCGTTGGCTTCAAGGTGCTGGAGGATGGACGCAAACTGCGTGTGTTCCGCTCCAGCGGTGAGGCGCTCGACGCCTGAGGAATGAGAAGATGAGTTCCCGTCTCGAAAAGTTCTACAAGGACGAAGTGGTGCCGGCGCTGATGAAGCAGTTCGGCTACACCAATCCGATGGAAGTGCCGAAGCTGGTCAAGGTCACCCTGAACATGGGTGTCGGCGAAGCGGCCACCAACAAGAAGATCCTGGAAAACGCCGTCGGCGACATGACCAAGATTTCCGGCCAGAAGCCGGTTGTCACCAAGTCGCGTGTGTCGGTTGCGTCGTTCAAGATCCGTGATGGTTGGCCGATCGGCTGCAAGACCACGCTGCGTCGCCACAAGATGTACGAGTTCCTGGATCGCCTGATCAACATCTCGCTGCCGCGCGTGCGCGACTTCCGTGGTGTTTCCGGTCGTTCCTTCGACGGCCGCGGCAACTTCAACATGGGTGTGAAGGAGCAGATCATCTTCCCGGAAATCGACTTCGACGCCGTCGACGCGATCCGCGGTATGGATATCGCCATCACCACCACTGCGAAGACCGATGCGGAAGCGAAGGCGCTGCTGGCAGCGTTCAAGTTCCCGTTCCGTAACTGATCTGTCGAGGAAACCGAAATGGCAAAGACCTCCATGGTCAACCGCGACATCAAGCGGGAAAAGCTGGCAAAGAAGTACGCTGAAAAGCGTGCGGCTCTGAAGAAGATCGTGTCCTCCGTGGACGCGACCTACGAAGAGAAGATCGACGCCGCAACCAAGCTGGCCAAGCTGCCGCGCGATTCGTCGCCGAGCCGCCAGCGCAACCGTTGCGAGCTGTCGGGTCGTCCGCGTGGCGTCTACAGCAAGTTCGGCCTCGGCCGTAACAAGCTGCGTGAAGCCACCATGCGTGGCGACGTCCCGGGTCTGCGCAAGGCCAGCTGGTAATCCCAGCCGGCCCTGCGATCGGGAGCCCCTTCGGGGGTTCCTGAACCGGGCAGGGGAGGCATTCAGCTTTCCCGACGCAAAAAAACCGAAGAGCCCGGCGCAAGCCGGGCTCTTTTGGCGTATACTCCCGCGTCTTGCCCTGCGCAAACGGGGTCGTAGGAGTGGGCTTCCGGCCCGCTGCATCAAGGGACCTGGCCCGTTTCCAGGAGACAACAGATTTTCGCGAAAGCGGATATCGGTGCACTCAAAGGTACTCATATGAGCATGACTGATCCCATCGCCGACCTGCTGGTCCGCATCAAGAATGCGGCCGCGGTTGGCAAGCAGACGGTGAAAGCCCCGTCGTCCAAGATCAAGGTTGCGATCGCCCAGGTCCTGAAGGACGAGGGTTACATCACCGACCTGCGCGTGACCCAGCTGGAGAACAACAAGTCCGAGCTGGAAATCGTGCTGAAGTATTTCGAAGGCAAGCCGGTCATCGCGACCCTGAAGCGCTTCTCGCGTTCGGGCCTGCGCCAGTACCGCGGCAAGAGCGAGCTGCCGAAGGTCATGAACGGCCTGGGTATCTCCATCATTTCCACCTCCAAGGGCATCATGACTGATGCGCAGGCGCGCCAGCTGGGCGTCGGCGGCGAAGTCCTGTGCTTCGTGGCCTAAGGCGAAAGGAGTAGAACTATGTCCCGCGTAGCCAAGAAGCCGATCGACCTGGGTAAGGTTGAACTGAACGTCCAGTCGGACAGCGTCACCGCCAAGGGCCCGAAGGGCTCCCTGTCGCTGGCCAAGCCGGCCGGTATTGCCATCAACGTCGACAACGGCGTTGCCACCCTGAGCACCGAGAACGCCGAGCTGGTCGCACTGACCGGTACCGTGCGTGCGATCCTGGCCAACATGGTCAAGGGCGTGTCCGAAGGCTTCGAGCGCAAGCTGGAGCTGGTCGGCGTGGGTTACCGTGCTGCCATGCAGGGCAAGGACCTGAGCCTGTCGCTCGGTTTCTCGCACCCGGTCGTGTTCGTGGCGCCGGAAGGCATCACCATCACCACCCCGACCCAGACCGAGATCCTGGTCCAGGGCGCTGACAAGCAGGTCGTCGGTGAAGTTGCCGCCAAGATCCGTGCGTTCCGCAAGCCGGAGCCGTACAAGGGCAAGGGCGTGAAGTACTCCGACGAAGTCATCATCCGTAAGGAAGCCAAGAAGGCCTAATTAGGCGCTTCCGCTTTCAAAGGAAAAACATCATGAACAAGAACATCGCCCGCCTGCGTCGCGCCAAGTCGACCCGCGCCCACATCCGTGAGCTCGGCGTCGCCCGCCTGTCGGTGCTGCGCACCGGCCAGCACCTGTACGCCCAGGTCTTCACCGCCGACGGTTCCAAGGTGCTGGCTGCCGCCAACACCACCCAGACCGACGTCAAGGAAGGCCTGAAGAACGGCAAGAACGCCGATGCCGCCGCCAAGGTCGGCCGCATCGTTGCCGAGCGCGCCAAGGCCGCCGGCATCGAGAAGGTTGCCTTCGATCGTTCGGGCTACCGCTACCACGGCCGCATCAAGGCCCTGGCAGAAGCCGCCCGCGAAGCCGGCCTGCAGTTCTAAGGGATAAGGGCAGGGGACCTGTGGTCTCCTGCCCGCCTGCTCGCCCGCCTGAGTGAGGCGGGACGGCGCCACTCTTCTGCAGTGGTCCACCGGAACAACGCGACATTCCACAACCATAAGCGGCCTCGAGCCGTACATACCCAAACAACCAAGGAATCAACATGGCAGAAGAGCGTCAGCAGCGGGGTCGCGATCGCGACCGTAACCGCGAAGAGAAGATCGACGACGGCATGATCGAAAAGCTGGTCGCGGTCAACCGCGTCAGCAAGACCGTCAAGGGTGGCCGCCAGTTCACCTTCACCGCCCTGACCGTGGTCGGCGACGGCGAAGGCAAGGTCGGTTTCGGTTATGGCAAGGCCCGCGAAGTGCCGGTCGCCATCCAGAAGTCGATGGAGCAGGCCCGCAAGAACCTGGTCAGCGTTGACCTGAACAACGGCACCCTGTGGCACACCATCAAGGATGGTCACGGCGCAGCCCGCGTGTTCATGCAGCCGGCTTCGGAAGGTACCGGCGTCATCGCCGGCGGTGCCATGCGCGCCGTGCTGGAAGCCGTTGGCGTGAAGAACGTGCTGGCCAAGGCCACCGGTTCGCGCAACCCGATCAACCTGGTGCGTGCCACCGTGAAGGGCCTGTCTGCTGCGCAGTCGCCGGCCCGCATCGCGGCCAAGCGCGGCAAGAAGGTGGAGGAACTCAACCATGGCTAATGAGTCCAACAAGACTGTCAAGGTCCGCCTGGTGCGTGGCCTGCGTGGCACCCAGTCGCGTCACCGCCTGTCGGTGCGTGCCCTGGGCCTGAACAAGCTCAACGATGTGCGTGAACTGAAGGACAGCCCGCAGGTGCGCGGCCTGATCAACAAGGTTCAGTACCTCGTCCAGGTTGAGGAGTAATCGACCATGACTCTGCGTCTCAATGAACTGAGCCCGGCACCGGGCGCCCGCACCGAGCGCACCCGCGTCGGTCGCGGTATCGGCTCGGGCCTGGGCAAGACTGCCGGCCGCGGCCACAAGGGTTCGTTCGCCCGTAAGGGTGGCGGCAAGATCAAGGCTGGCTTCGAAGGCGGCCAGACCCCCATGCAGCGTCGTCTGCCGAAGATCGGCTTCCGTTCGCCGATCGCCAAGGACACCGCTGAAGTGCTGCTGTACGCGCTGGACAAGCTGCCGGCCGGTGAGATCGACTTCGCCGCCCTGCGTGCTGCCAAGCTGGTCCCGAGCACTGCGAAGAAGGCCAAGGTCGTCGTCAAGGGCGAAGTGACCAAGGCGTTCACCCTGAAGGGTATCGCTGCCACGGCGGGTGCCAAGGCCGCGATCGAAGCTGCCGGCGGCAGCGTAACGGAGTAAGAAAATCATGGCGCAAGCTGGCATCGGTAACCTCGCGGGCGGAATGGGCAAGTTCACTGAACTTCGCCAACGTTTGCTGTTCGTCGTCGGGGCTTTGATCGTCTATCGCATCGGCTGCTACGTGCCGGTGCCGGGCGTCAATCCCGATGCCATGCTTGCCATGATGCAACAGCAGGGCGGCGGCATCGTGGACATGTTCAACATGTTCTCGGGCGGCGCCCTGCACCGTTTCAGCATCTTCGCGCTGAACGTGATGCCGTACATCTCGGCATCGATCGTGATGCAGCTCGCCGTGCACATCTTCCCCGCCCTGAAGGCGATGCAGAAGGAAGGTGAGTCCGGCCGCCGCAAGATCACCCAGTATTCGCGCATCGGCGCCGTGCTGCTGGCAGTGGTGCAGGGCGGTTCGATCGCGCTGGCCCTGCAGGGCCAGGTCTCGCCGTCGGGCGCTCCGGTCGTGTACGCGCCGGGCATGGGCTTTGTGCTCACCGCCGTGGTCGCGCTGACCGCCGGCACCATGTTCCTGATGTGGGTTGGTGAGCAGGTCACCGAGCGCGGCATCGGCAACGGTGTGTCGCTGATCATCTTCGCCGGTATCGTCGCTGGCCTGCCGGGTGCGATCATCCACACCTTCGACGCCTACCGCGACGGCAACATCCAGTTCATCCAGCTGCTGCTGATCGCCATCGTCGTGCTCGCCTTCACCTTCTTCGTGGTGTTCGTCGAGCGTGGCCAGCGCCGGATCACGGTCAACTACGCGCGCCGCCAGGGCGGTCGCAATGCGTACATGAACCAGACCTCGTTCCTGCCGCTGAAGCTCAACATGGCCGGCGTCATCCCGGCGATCTTCGCCTCGAGCCTGCTGGCCTTCCCGGCCACCCTGGCCATGTGGTCCGGCCAGGCCGCCAACCAGAGCAGCTTCGGCCAGGTCCTGCAGAAGGTCGCCAACGCGCTGGGTCCGGGCGAGCCGCTGCACATGATCGTCTTCGCCGCGCTGATCACCGGTTTCGCGTTCTTCTACACCGCGCTGGTGTTCAACTCGCAGGAAACCGCCGACAACCTGAAGAAGTCGGGCGCGCTGATTCCGGGCATCCGTCCGGGCAAGGCCACTGCCGACTACATCGACGGCGTGCTGACCCGCCTGACCGCGGCCGGCTCGGCCTACCTGGTGATCGTCTGCCTGCTGCCGGAACTGATGCGCACGCAGCTGAACGCCTCGTTCTACTTCGGCGGTACTTCGCTGCTGATCGTGGTGGTGGTGGTGATGGACTTCATCGCCCAGGTGCAGGCGCACCTGATGTCCCACCAGTACGAGAGCCTGCTGAAGAAGGCCAACCTGAAGGGCGGCAACCGCGGCGGTTTTGCCCGCGGCTGATTGGCCTGTTATACTTTCGTCTTCCTGACGTGATGGTCCCTCCGCTTCGCGGACTCCGGCCACACAAACGAAGGGCGGCCCCCGCAGCGGTTCCGGGTGGGGGTGTGATGAGGTGGTCCCGCGCTGGAGTAGCGCGGGCGGCTCCGGGGGAAACCCCAGGTCCAACCCCATCCGGCGCCGGAGCCTGGGCACACTCCCCAGGCCGGGTTCATGAAACCAATGGTTTCACGGGCTTCCATGTAAACCGGAACCTTGTTAGTATCGCTAGTTCACTTTTTTGATCCATCCTGCCGGATTGGCGTGCCCGAGGCGCGCTGTCGGCCATCACTCAGCTGGAGAACCGCGTCATGGCGCGTATTGCAGGCGTCAACCTGCCAGCCCAGAAGCACGTCTGGGTCGGGTTGCAAAGCATTTACGGCATCGGCCGTACCCGTTCGAAGAAGGTCTGCGAAGTCGCAGGCGTTGCTTCGACCACCAAGATCCGCGATCTGTCGGAGCCGGAAATCGAGCGCCTGCGCGCCGAAGTCGGCAAGTACATCGTGGAAGGCGATCTGCGCCGTGAGATCGGCATCGCGATCAAGCGCCTGATGGACCTGGGCTGCTACCGCGGCCTGCGTCACCGTCGTGGCCTCCCGCTGCGTGGCCAGCGCACCCGTACCAACGCCCGCACCCGCAAGGGTCCGCGCAAGGCGATCAAGAAGTAAGGGACTGAGAAATGGCTAAGCCCGCTGCTAAGACCAAGAAGAAGATCAAGCGCGTCGTCACCGACGGCGTTGCCCACGTCCACGCTTCGTTCAACAACACCATCGTCACCATCACCGACCGCCAGGGCAACGCTCTGTCGTGGGCGACCTCCGGTGGCGCTGGCTTCCGCGGTTCGCGCAAGTCGACCCCGTTCGCTGCCCAGGTGGCTGCTGAAAAGGCCGGTCGTGCTGCGCTGGACTACGGTGTGAAGTCGCTGGAAGTCCGCATCAAGGGCCCGGGTCCGGGCCGTGAGTCGGCCGTGCGTTCGTTGAACAACGTCGGCTACAAGATCACCAACATCATCGACGTGACGCCTATCCCGCACAACGGGTGCCGTCCGCCGAAGAAGCGTCGCGTCTAAAGGGAGCGATAAGAAATGGCTCGTTATATCGGTCCTACCTGTAAGCTCGCCCGTCGCGAAGGCGCCGACCTGTCCCTGAAGAGCCCGGCGCGTGCGCTGGACTCGAAGTGCAAGCTGGAGCAGAAGCCCGGCCAGCACGGCGCCACTGCCCGCAAGGGCAAGCTGTCCGACTACGCCACCCAGCTGCGTGAAAAGCAGAAGGTCAAGCGTATCTACGGCCTGCTGGAGCGTCAGTTCCGCAACTACTACAAGAAGGCCTCGACCAAGAAGGGCAACACCGGCGAGAACCTGCTGCAGCTGCTGGAAACCCGCCTGGACAACGTCGTCTACCGCATGGGCTTCGCCGTGACCCGTCCGGCTGCCCGTCAGCTGGTGTCGCACCGCGGCGTCACCGTGAATGGCAAGTCGGTCAACCTGGCTTCGTACCAGGTCAAGGCTGGCGACGCCATCGCCCTGTCTGAAAAGGCTGCCAAGCAGCTGCGCGTCCAGGAAGCCCTGACCGTCGCCGCCCAGCATGACCTGAGCCCGTCGTGGGTTGAAGTGGATTCCGGCAAGTTCACCGGCATCTTCAAGGCTGTTCCGGATCGTTCGGATCTGCCTGCGGACATCAACGAAGCGCTGATCGTCGAGCTGTATTCGAAGTAATTCACATTGGAGAGCCCCCGGCGACGGCCGGGGGTTCACTAGGAGAACCCGCAACATGACGGTTACCGCCAACCAGGTTCTGCGTCCTCGCGGTCCGCAGATCGAACGCCTTACCGACACCCGTGCAAAGGTCGTTATCGAACCTTTGGAGCGGGGTTACGGGCATACGCTGGGTAATGCCCTGCGTCGCGTGCTGCTGTCGTCCATCCCGGGCTTCGCCATCACGGAAGTCGAAATCGACGGCGTGTTGCATGAGTACACCACGGTCGAAGGTCTGCAGGAGGACGTGCTCGAAGTCCTGCTGAACCTGAAGGACGTGGCCATCCGTATGCACTCCGGCGACAGCGCCACCCTGTCCCTGTCCAAGCAGGGCCCGGGCGTTGTCACCGCTGCCGATATCAAGGTCGACCACAATGTGGAGATCCTGAACGGCGAACACGTGATCTGCCACCTGACCAAGGATACGGCGATCAACATGCGTCTGAAGATCGAACGTGGTTTCGGCTACCAGCCGGCTGCCGCGCGTCGTCGTCCGGACGAAGAAACCCGTGCCATCGGCCGCCTGGTCCTGGATGCCTCGTTCTCGCCGGTCCGCCGCGTCGCCTATGCCGTTGAAGCGGCCCGCGTCGAACAGCGTACCGACCTGGACAAGCTGGTCATCGATATCGAGACCAACGGCACCATCGACGCCGAGGAAGCCGTGCGCACCGCCGCCGACATCCTCAGCGACCAGCTGTCGGTGTTCGGTGACTTCACCCACCGCGACCGCGGTGCGGCGAAGCCGGCCAACAACGGCGTGGATCCGGTGCTGCTGCGCCCGATCGACGATCTGGAGCTGACCGTGCGTTCGGCCAACTGCCTGAAGGCTGAAAGCATCTACTACATCGGCGATCTGATCCAGAAGACCGAAGTGGAGCTGCTGAAGACCCCGAACCTGGGCAAGAAGTCGCTCACCGAGATCAAGGAAGTGCTGGCTCAGCGCGGCCTGTCGCTCGGCATGAAGCTGGAGAACTGGCCGCCGGCCGGTGTCGCCAGCCACGGCATGCTGGGCTGATATCGGTAATGCCTGAAGGCTCCACCGTTCGCGGTGGGGCCTTCAACGCAACACAACATGCCACGACGAACCGCAGGTTCGCGGGGCAGGTCGTCCAGGACGGGCGGCCAGGACCAACCGCAGTCCGCGCAGCAACGCCAGGAAGGCGACAACGATCCGCACAGCCTCATCATTAACCAAGGAATATCACCATGCGTCACCAGAAGTCTGGCCGTAAGTTCAGCCGCACCAGCGCCCACCGCGAAGCGATGTTCAAGAACATGGCCGCCTCGCTGTTCAAGCACGAGCTGATCAAGACCACCCTGCCGAAGGCCAAGGAACTGCGCCGCGTTGCCGAGCCGCTGATCACCCTGGCCAAGGTCGACTCCGTCGCCAACCGCCGTCTGGCCTTCGCCCGCCTGCGCGACAACGAAGCCGTGGGCAACCTGTTCACCATCCTGGGCCCGCGCTACGCGAACCGTCCGGGCGGCTACCTGCGTCTGCTGAAGTGCGGTTTCCGCGCCGGCGACAACGCGCCGATGGCCTACGTCGAGCTGGTCGACCGTCCGGTCGTGGCCGAGGAAGTGGCCGAGTAATCGGACTGCTCCAACGCGACACAGCGAAAGCCCGGCCTCTGCCGGGCTTTTGCGTTTGAGGGGGCCGGATTCCGTTTCTGCGGAACGGGCTCTGACCCACACCGTTCCGACAGGCGTCACCTGTGGTGGTTCAGACGGCGCGCACTCTCGGTTACGCTTGGCGCCTGATCCATTCGAGCGTTGACGATGAATCCACTGCGCTGGCCCTTCCGCGCCCAGTTCTTCCTGGGCTTCCTGATCTGCGCGGGCCTGCTCGGCTACGCGATCTTCCTGCAGCTGAAGATGGGCCTGGAGCCGTGTCCGTTGTGCATCTTCCAGCGCCTGGCATTTGCCGCGCTGGGGCTGCTGTTCCTGATCGGTGCACTGCACGGGCCTTCCAACCGTCCCGGCCGCGCGACCTATGGCGTGCTGGCCTTCATTGCCGCCGCAGTGGGTGTCGGCATCGCCGCGCGCCACGTCTACGTGCAGATGCTGCCGCCGGAAATGGGTTCCACCTGTGGCCCGCCGCTGGCCTTCCTGAGCGAGACCATGGGCCCGCTGGAAGTGTTCCGCACCGTGCTGACCGGTACCGGCAACTGCGGCAACATCGACTGGACGTTCCTGGGCCTGACCATGCCGATGTGGTCGGCCGTGTGGTTCGTGCTGCTGGCGCTGTGGGCGCTGGTGGTGT
>NZ_JAOCEW010000025.1:0-76255 GCF_029841665.1 Stenotrophomonas sp. GD03819 | reverse complement strand
GCAGCCGAGCATGGCTCGGCTCTACAGAACGCAATGTCAGACGATCACGGCCGCAGCAGCACCTTGCCGTTACGACCCGAACCCGCACCGGCCTTCGCTGCCTGGGCGATATCGTCCAGTGCGAAGATCTGCTCCACCGGCAGCGTCAGCTCGCCGCCAGCCGCACGCTTCAGCAGTTCGCCAACCAGCCGGCGCTTGTCCTCCACCGCCATCGCCTGGCTGACCTTGCTGCCCCAGAAGCCCTTCACCGTCGCTTCCTTGTAGATCAGGCCGCCGGCCGGGATGTGCATCGGTTCGCCGCTCATCACGCCGAACGACACCAGCGTGCCGTTGTGGCCGAGCAGGTCGACCAGGTCACCGCTGGCGTCGCCGCCGATGGAATCCACGGCGGCCGCCGCCTGTGCTTCGCCGGTCGCTTCACGAACGCGATCCTTCCAGCCGTCCACCGAGGTGTCGAACACATGATCGATACCCAGCGCCTGCAACTGTGCGACGGCATCCGCATTGCGCACCAGGTTGGCTACATGCACGCCACGCGCCCGCGCCAGCATCGCCAGCGACTTGCCCACCGCGCCGTTGGCGGTGTTCTGCACGATCCACTGGCCCGCCTCGACGTGCAGGAACTCCAGCAGCATCAGCGCGCTCAGCGGCATGGCGATCAGCTGCGCGGCCATTTCGTCGGGGATCGCCTCCGGCATCGGAATCACCATGCGTGCCGGCGCGATGAAGGCCTCGGCCCAGGTACCGTGTACCGAGGCCGCGGCGACGCGCTGGCCGATCTGCAGGCCGTCGACACCATCGCCGAGTGCATCGACCACGCCCAGCGCTTCACTGCCACCGATCGCCGGCAGGGTCGGCTTGTAGCCGTAGAGGCCGCGCACGGTCAGCAGATCGTGGTTGTGGATCGAGGCCAGCACGGTGCGGATGCGCACCTCGCCGGGGCCGGGCTCGGGCAGCGGCGCATCGGCAATGGCAAGGACGTCGGCCGGGTTGCCGAAGGAGGGGTACTGGGCAGCGCGCATGGGTGGTGTTCCGGGGAAAGTGGATGTTGTACCGAACTGGGGCCGCAGGGGCTGTCGACAAGGCGCCGCAGCTGCAACACGGCATCCTGCGACTGATCGTCGCGACATGTGCTGATTACCGCATCTTGTGTTGACGGTTCGGGATATCCCCACTATGTTGTGGCCGTCACTCCCGGTCAGCCGCCGCCGCCGGACATGCAGCAAACGTCCCGCGGCCCGCCCCTGAAGGCTTGCCGTGTCGACGCGGCCGCCATCGTGCGGACGCAGGTCGCCCCCACGGCCCGGATACCGGCCGCAGGCGCAGGCAGATGCCGACGACCTACGTTCCCGTGCCCTGGCAATCCACCCGTTCGCCCCGTGCGCCGGTATCGCGTTCAGGGCCGCCATGGCATCGACCGCCAACGCGCGTGCGAGCCTGGAGTTTCACCACCATGACCGACAGTACCTTCCGCGTGGCCGATCTGGCCGGCGCTGGCGACGCCTTGCGCGCCGGTGGCGAGCGCGTGCCGACCTGGATCACCAAGGAGGCCGGCAACCGCCGCCTGCCGTTCGAGGCCGAGCGCCTGCAGCGCAGCATCGACGCCGTGCATGCCGAGTTCCCGCAGCTGGACGTGAGCGACTATCGCCGCGTGGTGCAGGAGATGGTCGAGCGCAAACCGAGCATCAGCGCCGACGACCTGGTCGATCTGCTGATCCGTGAGGCCGAATCGCGGGTGGACCTGGTTGCACCCGAGTGGGAACAGTTTGCCGCGCGCATCTACCTGCGCCGCCTGTACAAGCGCGCCAGCCGCAACCGCTTCTACGACGTCGGCCTGAAGTACGGTTCGTATGTGGGCCTGCAGGAAAGCCTGGCTGACCGCGGCATCTACAGCAACGACATCCTGCGCTGCTATTCGAAGGAAGAGCTGCAGCAGGCCGGCGAGATGATCGACCCGGAGCGCGACCGCCTGTTCGCCTACAACGGCCTGTACCTGCTGGCCACGCGCTATCTGGCCAGCGACCGCAGCCGCGAGGTCTACGAACTGCCGCAGGAGCGCTGGCTGACCATCGCGCTGTACCTGATGCAGGAGGAAAAGCCGCGCGAGCGGCGCATGCAGCTGGTCGGCGAGGCGTACTGGGCGCTGTCCAACCTGTACATGACCGTCGCCACACCGACCCTGGCCAATGCCGGCAAGGTGGGTGGGCAGCTGTCCAGCTGCTTCATCGACACGGTGGACGACAGCCTGCAGGGCATCTATGACTCCAACACCGATATCGCCCGCGTGTCCAAGCACGGTGGCGGCGTCGGCGCCTACCTGGGCTATGTGCGCAGCAGCGGCGCGCCGATCCGGGGCGTGGCCAATTCCTCCGGTGGCGTGGTGCCGTGGATCAAGCAGCTCAACAACACCGCGGTGTCGGTTGATCAGCTTGGCCAGCGCAAGGGCGCGGTGGCGGTGTACCTGGACATCTGGCACCGCGACATCGAAGCGTTCATGGACCTGCGCCTCAACAACGGCGACCAGCGCCTGCGCGCGCACGATGTGTTCACTTCGGTGTGCGTGCCCGACCTGTTCATGGAAGCGGTCGAGCGCCGCGCCGACTGGTACCTGTTCGACCCGCACGAGGTGAAGCAGGCCAAGGGCTGGTACCTGCAGGACTTCTACGATGAGACGCGCGGTGCGGGCAGCTTCCGCGACCGCTATGCCGAACTGGTGGCCGACGAGCGCATCAGCCGCCGCACGGTGAAGGCGATCGATCTGTTCAAGCGGATCATGCTCAGCCAGTTGGAGACCGGAAATCCGTTCCTGTTCTACCGCGACGAGGTCAACCGCCGGAACCCGAACAAGCACGCGGGCATGATCTATTCCAGCAACCTGTGCACCGAGATCCTGCAGAACATGAGCCCGACGCGGATGATCCAGGAGATCGTCAGCGGCGACCAGATCGTCACCACACGCCGCGCCGGTGACTTCGTGGTCTGCAACCTGTCCTCGATCAATCTCGGTTGGGCAATCAGTGCGCCGGATGACCTGCTGGCCACCGACGTGCTGGAGCGCCTGATCCCGATCCAGGTGCGCATGCTCGACAACGTGATTGACCTCAATGCGCTGCCGGTGCCGCAGGCCACCATCACCAACCGCAAGTACCGCGCCATCGGCCTGGGCACGTTCGGTTGGCACCACCTGCTGGCGCAGCAGGCGATCCAGTGGGAATCACCGGATGCCGAAGAATTGGCCGACCGTCTCTACGAACGCATCAACTTCCTGACCATCCAGGCCAGCGCGCAGCTGGCGAAGGAGAAGGGCAGCTACCCGATGTTCGCTGGCAGCGACTGGCACAACGGGCGTTACTTCCTTGACCGCGACTACAGCGGCGCCGCATGGGACAGCCTGGCCCACGAGGTCGCCACGCACGGCCTGCGTAACGGCTGGCTGCTGGCCGTGGCGCCGAACATGAGTACCGCGCAGATTGCCGGTTCCACCGCATCGATCGACCCGATCTACAGCGCGTTCTACTACGAGGAAAAGAAGGACTTCCGGCGGCCGGTGGCGGCGCCGGGCCTGTCGCTGGAAACCTGGCCGTACTACGAGAAGGGGGCGTACAAGGTCGACCAGTTCGCCAGCGTGCGCCAGAACGCGCGCCGCCAGCGCCATGTCGACCAGTCGATCAGCTTCAACCTGTATGTGCCGAGCACGATCCGCGCGAGCACCCTGCTGGAGCTGCACCTGAGCGCCTGGCGCGAAGGCCTGAAGACCACCTACTACGTGCGCTCCAACGACATCGACATCAGCGAATGCGAGTGGTGCTCCAGCTGATCATCCACGGTAGCGCCGGGCCACGCCCGGCGAGCGCATCGCGCGGCCGTCGCACATTCCGCCGGGCATGGCCCGGCGCTACCCCCTGCAGGTAACACCATGGCAACCCCCCTCGACCGCATCAAGATCCTCGAACCGCGCCATCCCAACCGCAGCACCGGCATCATCAACGGCCGTACCAGCGGCATCCTCAACTGGAACGATATCCCGTATCCGTCCTTCTATCGGGCCTACAAGGATCTGTCGACCAACTTCTGGATTCCCGACGAGGTCGACATGAAGCTCGATGCCCGCCAGTACGGCGAGCTCAACGCACGCGAAAAGAACGCCTACGATTCGATCATCGGCCTGCTGGCCACGCTCGACTCACCGCAGACCCGTTTCATCTACAACGTCGCCGAGTACATCACCGACCCGGCCGCGCATGCCAATGCGGCGATCATCGGCCAGCAGGAAGTGATCCATAACGAGAGCTACAGCTACGTACTGGCCTCGATCACCGACCTGCCGAACCAGAACCGCATCTTCGAGATCGCCCGCACCCACCCGACCATCATCAAGCGCAATGCCCCGATCATGAGCGCGTATGACGACTTCATGCGCGAGAAGACCGCCGAGACCCTGCTCAAGTCGCTGATCCAGTCCTCGATCCTGGAAGGCATCAACTTCTATTCCGGTTTCGCCTACTTCTACAACATGGTGCGGCAGAACCGCATGAACGGCACCGGCAAGATCATCAGCTTCATCAATCGCGACGAGCTGGCCCATACCAAGTTCATCAGCGAGCTGATCCGCGCCATCATCGGTGAAAACCCCGAGCTGCAGACCAATGAGTTGACCGCCTATGTGCACCAGTCATTCGAACATGCCATCGAGCTTGAGACGCAGTGGTCGTCGGAGGTGCTGGATGGCATCGATGGCATCGACGTGGACGAGATGGTGCGCTACGTGAAGTACCGCGCCAACAAGATGGCCGGCATGCTCGGCATCGAGCGCCTGTACAGCGACACCACCGACAACGTGATGCCGTGGATCAAGGCCTACGCCGACAACTTCACCGAGACCAAGACCGACTTCTTCGAGATGCGCAATGCAAGTTACAAGAAGACCAACGTCGACAACGGCTTCGACGATCTCTGAGTCTGGCGCCGTGCTGCGCATCCTGATGGTGGTCGCCTCCTTGAGCGGCAACACCCGCGAACTCGGCCGGCAGATTGCCGAACGCTGCCGCGTTGCCGGTCATGCGGTGCACTGGCAGGAGGCCGACGACCTGCGCCAGGCACCGCCGCTGGCGGCCGATGAGGCCGACCTGGTGCTGCTGGGCTGCTGGACCGACAACGCCGGCCGCACGCCGGCGGAGATGAAGGCATGGGTGGCCGGCATCGCCGAGCGCGGCGAGCGGCCACGGCAGCTGGCGGTGTTCGGCACCGGTGAAACGCAGTGGGGGCAGGAGTACTACTGCGGCGCCGTGCACCGGCTGATCCGCTATTTCCGCAGCGACTACCCGCCGCTGGAGATCGAACAGATGCCGCATGGCCAACGCCATGCCGGGACCATCGATGCCTGGACCGATGCGGTCCTGGCCCATTACTGGAGCAACACCGATGCAGATCATCGACGCCACCACGCCTGAGCAGTTCCAGCAGCTTCTGGCCGAACATCCGCGGGTGCTGGTGGATTTCCACAAGGACCAGTGCCCGGGCTGCCGGATGCTGGAGGTGTCGTTGCACCGGGTGGCCAACAGCGTGGCGGGGCAGGGCACGACCCTGCTGCGCGTGCAGCTGGAGGTGCTGGGTGAAGCGTTCTTCAGGGAGCTGGGACTGCGGCAGACCCCGACGTTGTCCCTGTTCCGTGACGGTGATGAGCGCACGCGCCTGGCAGGGTTCCAGTCACCGCAGCAGATCGAGGCCGCGATCGCGTTGCATTTGTAGAGCCGAGCCCATGCTCGGCTGCCGTTCGCGCGGTGAGCGATGAGTCGAGCATGGCCCGACTCTACAAGGGCATCCACGCATGGCGTGGATCTACCGGGGCAGGGTCCGTGGTTCGGCGTCAGGCTCCGCTGAAGGTATCCACCAGCAGCTTCACGTTCAACACCACGATCACCAGCGCGATCACCCAGGCAATCGCGCCCAGCCAGCGTGGTGCCACCAGCGCGCCCATCGTCACTTTGTCGGTCACGATCCGCACCAGGGGAATGATCGCGAACGGCAGCTGCATCGACAGCACCACCTGGCTCAGCACCAGCAGCTTCACCGCGCCCTGGTCGCCGAACAGCATGATCACCACCACCACCGGAATGATCGCCAGTGCGCGCGTGATCAGCCGACGCAGCCACGGCGGCAGGCGCAGGTGCAGGAAGCCTTCCATCACGATCTGGCCGGCCAGCGTGGCGGTCACTGTCGAATTCAGGCCCGAGGCCAGCAGGGCAATCGCAAACAGTGTCGCCGCCGCGCCCACGCCCAGCATCGGCGCCAGCAGCTGGTGCGCCTGCTCGATGTCTTCCACATCGAAACGGCCATTGGCATGGAACACCGCCGCCGCCAGGATCAGGATGCTGGCGTTGATGAACAGTGCCAGCGTCAGCGCGAGGGTGCTGTCGGTCACCGCCCAGCGCAGCGCGCTGCGACGGCCCTCGTCGGTGCGCGGATAGGCGCGGGTCTGCACGATGGAAGAATGCAGGTACAGGTTATGCGGCATCACCGTGGCGCCGATGATGCCGATGGCGATGTACAGCGCGTGCGGATCAGTCACTACCTGCGCGCGCGGAATGAATCCGCCCAGCACGTCCATCACCGGCGGTGCGGCCAGCGCGATCTGCACCATGAAGCAGCCGAAGATCACCATCAGCAGCGCGATCACGAAGGCTTCCAGCGCACGGAAGCCGCGGTTCATCAGCAGCAGGACCAGCAGCGTATCCAGCGCGGTGATCACCGCGCCCCACAGCAGCGGCAGGTCGAAGAGCAGCTTCAATGCGATCGCGGTGCCGATCACCTCGGCCAGGTCGCAGGCGATGATCGCTGCCTCGCACAGCGCCCACAGCGCCAGGTTCACCGGCTTCGGGTACCGCGCGCGGCAGGCTTGCGCCAGGTCCATGCCGGTGGCGATGCCCAGCCGTGCCGACAGCGCCTGCAGGATCACCGCCATCAGGTTGGAGATGAGGATGACCGACAGCAGCAGGTAGCCGAAGCGCGAACCGCCGGCGAGGTCGGTGGCCCAGTTGCCTGGGTCCATGTAGCCGACCGAGATCATGTAGCCAGGGCCGAGGAAGGCCAGCAGGCGGAACCACCAATGGCCCTTGTCGGGAACGGCGACCGAGGCGTTGAGCGCGCCCAGGCTGGCCGGGGTGGAGGCCGAAGGGTCGTGGGGCGCCAGGGTGTTCATGGGTCCGAATATAGCTCCTGCTATAGTCATTAGCAATGTGAAACAATCGTCTTTATCGCGTTACTGGTCCAGAATTCAGTTTCAAACCCGGAGTAGACCGGAAGGACAGGCGCAGGCGTGGGCAAGACCGACGATTCGACATCGCTGAAAAGCACCCCCTTGATCGAGGCTGAGCGCCAGGTCGAGAGCTTCCGGCAAGTGCGCGAAGCGCACCGGATGGAGCTGGTGGAGGACTATGTCGAGCTGATCTCGGACCTGCTGGCCGACGGCGGCGAGGCCCGCCAGGTCGACATCGCCACCCGCCTGGGCGTGGCCCAGCCCACCGTGGCGAAGATGCTGCGGCGCCTGGCCCGCGATGGCTGGGTGGTGCAGCGGCCGTACCGCGGCGTGTTCCTGACCCCGGAAGGCGAGGCGCTGGCCCATGCCAGCCGCCAGCGGCACCAGACCGTGGAGCGTTTCCTGCTGGCGCTGGGCGTGGACCCTGATACGGCACGGCGTGATGCGGAGGGTATCGAGCACCATGTGAGCGAGCAGACGCTGGCGCTGTTCGAGGCGTTCGTGCGCAAGGCCGAGGGCGAGGCGCCGTAACGGTAGCGCCGGGCCATGCCCGGCGGCCGTTCGCGCGATCCCGGTTTTTGTAGAGCCGAGCCATGCTCGGCTGCCGTTTGCACGGTGATGGAATGCGTCGAGCATGGCTCGACGCTACAGGTCAGGCGGGCAGCGGGCCTGTTCCTGCGCGCACGCCCGTTTCGTCCATTCCTTCAACACCGGCTGCAGGCCTTGGTAACGCCGGCCTTGCCAGCCATTGGCCAGCACCGTGCCGTCGGCATCGATCAGTACCAGATTCGGCGGTGCCAGCCCGGCCAATGCCTGCAGGGCCGGCATGCGCGCAGCGCGGCGCGGGTCAAGCACCGGCCACGGCATGTCCTGCGCGTGCATGTAGCGGCGCAGCGCGCTCTCGCTCTCATCCTGGCTGACGTACACCACTTCGGTATCGGCGCCGGCTTGGCGCAGGGCATCACGCACGCTGCGCAGCGTGGGTACGAAGGCATGGCACGGTGCACACCAGTCGGCACCGAAGTACAGCGCCACCAGTTTCGGCGCCTGTGTCCATTGCATCGGTCGCAGCGAGCGCTGTTCCGGCCGCATCAGCGAGGCCGAGACCTGCGCGTGCAGGTCCGCAGCCATCGCCGGTGCGGCCAGCAGCACGGCACAGGCCAGCAACAACGCTCGCAGAGCTTCAGAACGCATAGCGCAGGTTGACGTACCACGAACGCGCGAAGCGCGGCCCGTAGACATAGTCGCTGTCGCGCAGCGCGCCCACTTCCAGATCTTTCTGGCGCTGATCGAACACGTTCTTGACGCCCGCGGCCACCGACACTTCCTGCTGCGCCTGCGCGCCCAGATGGCGGTGCCAGCGAGCACCAAGATCGGTGACCAGGAAGGAACGCGTACGGTGCAGCTCGCCCAACCGGTTGTTCAGCACCGACATCGGCCCGGTATGGCGCAGCGCGACGAAGGTTTCCCACGGCTCGGCGGGCATCCAGCTGAGCTGCGCCAGCCCGGTCCAGCGCGGGGTCTTCAGGTAGTCGCGGCTTTCGATGATGGTGTCGCCACCGTCGCCGGTGTCGTCGAAGATGCGCTGCGGTTCGCGGAAGCGCGAGCGGTACCACGAGGCACCGGCGGTCAGGCGCCACTGCGGCGACGGCTGCCAGCCGAGGTTGGTTTCCGCCCCCAGCACGTTGGAGCCGGAGGCGTTGTAGCGCAGCTGGCTCAGTTGTCCGTCATCGCCGCGCTGGATCTCGCCCAGCGCGAAGGTGTCGCGGATGCGTGCATAGGAGGCGGTAGCATCCCAGCTCCACACTGGATTGGCCGGGTCCGAGCGCCAGTCGAAGCCGAACAGGGTGGTCAACGCGCGCTCTTCCTTCAGGCCATCGGTGTTGCGCACGCGCACCTGCTCGCCACCCAGCGTATCGACGTGCACGTCCTCGACGAAGATCTCCGGTGCACGGAAGCCGGTGGCGACGCCGGCGCGCCACTTCAGGTTCGGGGTGGCCTGCCAGGCCAGGGCGATGCGCGGCGAGAACACCGCGCTGTCCAGCTCCGAGCTCTTGTCCACGCGTGCGCCCAGTACCAGGTCGACGTTGTCACGCAGGCTCCATTCGTCCTGGATGAAGGCGCCCAGGTTGTGGAAGGTTGCATCTTCCAGCACCGCCAGGCGCTGCCCGTCACCGGTGCGGTTGTCGTCGCGCAGCGCCTCGTGCTTGTACTGCACGCCGAAGGCCAGCGCGTGCGCGCCCAGCCGCCAGTTCAACTGGCTGTCGATGTAGTGCAGCGGGTTGTGGGTGCGGCCGTATTGGCGCCACGAACGCGAGGCCGCGCTGCCGGCCACGTTGGGATCCAGCTGCGACGGGTCATAGCCGAGGGCAGACGGATCGGTAACCACGTCGCCAAGACCGCCGTAGAAACTGTCGCGGTCGATGTCGGCGAAGGCGTAGGCCAGGCGGAAATCGACGTCGGCATTGATTTCCTGATCCCACGACACGCTGCCGCGCCGGTATTTCGTATCCAGCGATTCGGCGATGTTGGCCAGGTACTCGGGCTGATCCAGTCGATTGCCGCCACGCCGGGTTTCATCGGTCACCTGCAGGTCCAGGCGCAGCCGCGTGCCCGGCGTGGGCGCGTACCAAGCCTGCAGCCCGCCGACCTTGAGGTTCTTGCGGGTGATCTCGGTGTAGCCGTCACCGTTGTAGTCGATGCCGCTGTTCCAGTTGCGCTGGGCAATCACTGAAAGCCCGGCGTCGGCATCTTTCGCCACCAGGTCCAGGCGCACTTCGGCATTCTTCTGCGGTGTGCCCTTCAGGACATCCACGCCGGCCTGCACATGGCCACCGCTGCGCGCCGGCAGCGGCGGAATCAGGTTGATCACACCGGCCACCGCACCCGGGCCGTACAGCGCCGAGCCGCCGCCCTTGACCACTTCGATGCGGTCGACGAACCCGGCCGGGATCTGTTCCAGGCCGTACACGCTGCCCAGCGAGGACAACAGCGGGATGCCATCGAACAACAGCTGGTTGTAGGCACCGGGCAGGCCCAGCAGCTGCACTTCGCTGGTGTTGCAGTTCTGGCAGTTGCTTTCCACGCGCAGGCCGTTGATCAGCTCGGCGGCGCGCGAGAAGTCGGTGGCCGCGCGCAGCGCGATGTCTTCCTTGCGCAGCACTTCGGTGCGGATCGGGACATCGGATAGCAGGCGTTCGCTGCGGGTGGCGGTGCTGACCTTGACCTGCACGCGGTCCAGCTCGGTCGGCTTCGAGGTGGCGGCCAGTGCAGGCAGCGGCAGGGTCAGGGCAATGGCGGCGGCCAGGGGCAGCCGATGGAAGAGGGGCGTGGCAACGGGCATGAGGGCGTCGTCCTTGGGAGAAGAAAGGCGGCGAGGGCGACCTGGCTGACGCATATGAAAGCAGCGGCTTATTAATATAGCAAGTGCTATATAGCGAGGCCGAGGCCATTGCGCGTGGAGCACCAGTCGAGTCAGATCATGCGAGTGTTATAACATTACAAAATGCGACCACACCCCTGCCGGTGGTCATGTCCATAGGATGGAGTTGCCGTGTAGGCGCGGTCGGATCGTCAGCCGCGGCGGAATGCGGCGGGGGTCCGGGCGCCGACGATGATCATGCGGATCATCGTGGAGATCTGTTCGACCAGTTCCGGATCCTTCTCCGGCGGCAGGTCCATGGCGGTGGCGCCCATCGCGAACACCAGCCGGGTGATGGCCTTGGCCACCAGTTCCGGGGCATGCAGTACCGCGCCATCCAGTGCGGCCAGGCGCACCAGATCGTGCTGCAGCTCTTCCTCGAAGTAGTGCAGCTCGCGTTCGACCGCGTGCTTGAAGTCGTCCGAGCCGACCGCGCCTTCGCGCAGCAGCACGTGCAGCAGCTTGTCGTCGGCGCGCAGCTGTTCCATGAAGGTCTCCACGGAAACGCGCACCACGCTGGTGGCGGTAGAGGTGGCGCGCTGGCGGGCCTCGCCGATGATGGTGCGCAGCGAGCGGCCGGCGGCGTCGATCAGCGCCACGGCCAGTTCGTCCATGTCGCGGAACTGCCGGTAGAAGCTGTTCGGCGCAATGCCGGCCTCACGTGCCACTTCGCGCAGGCTGAGCGTGGACAGGCTGCGGTGCGGCCCGATCAGCTTCAGGGCGGCGGCCAGCAGATCCTCGCGGCTCACCGTACGGCGGGCCGGGCTGTTGGCATCTTCAGGCGTCGACAAGGCGGTGGCGGCGGCCATGGGGGTTCCGGTGGGGCGAGGCTGAATCATACCCAATCCGGTTCAATATACACATGTATACACAGGTGTATGTGCGCCCGTATAGTGCGCCCATGAGCGCTGTCGTCCGTCCGTCCCTGTTCTCTCCGTACCGCTGGGTCTCGCCGTCGCTGTTCGATTTCTGGGCGGGCCAGCTCAATCCCCTGTGGACCCTGCGCGAGCCGGTGGCCCGACTGGTCCGGCGCGAGCCGGCCGGCGAGGGCGCGGCGACCCTGGTCCTGCGCACCAACCGGCACTGGGCCGGCATGCGCGCCGGCCAGCACGTCACCCTGGGCGTCGAGATTGAGGGGCGCCTGTGGCAGCGCAGCTACAGCCCTACCGCACTGGGTCGGCGCGAGCTGGCGATCACCGTCAAGGCGATCGATGGCGGCCGGGTCAGCCAGCATCTGGTAAACCATGCACAGCCGGGCGAACTGTTCCGCCTCGATGCCGCCTTCGGCGAGTTCCATATGCCGGCCGCGGCGCCGGTGCTGCTGCTGGCTGCCGGCAGTGGCATCACGCCGATGCGCAGCCTGTTGCGCGACGCCTGCCAGCGCCCGCTGGCAGCACCGGTGGACCTGTTCTATTGGGAGCGCACCGCCGCCCATCTGCAGTTCCGTGATGAACTGCAGGCGCTGGCCGCGGCACATCCGAACCTGCGCGTGCATCTGCTGACCACCCGCGAGGGTGAGGCGCCGGCCGCGCGCATCGATACCCATGGTCTGCAGGTGGCCGGCGATGACACGCCGCTGGCGCAGCGCCATGTGCTGGCCTGCGGTCCGGATGGCTTCGTTGCCGCTGCGCGTGAACGCCTGGCGCACCAGGTGGCTGGCTTCCAGGCCGAAGCCTTCACCCCGCCGGCGCCACTGCGCGATGCCAGCAGCGAAGGCGAGGTGTCGCTGACGCTTGCGCGCAGTGGCCGCCAGCTGAGCGTGCCGCGAGGCCGCTCGCTGCTGGAAAGCCTGGAAGCGCATGGCATCAAGCCCAAGCACGGTTGCCGCATGGGCATCTGCAACACCTGCACCTGTGATCGCGTCAGTGGCGCCACCCGCCACCTTCGCACCGGCGACCTGCAGTCCGAATCGGCACAGCCGGTGCGGATCTGCGTGAGCGCACCGACCACCGACCTGACTCTGGATCTCTGAGGACGCCTGCCATGACCCGCGCTACCGACCGTGCCCTGAGCACCGCCGAGATGCATGCTTTCGGTGAGGAACTCGATGCGATCCGCGACCGTGTGATCGGCAGCCTCGGCGCCTCCGATACCCGCTACATCCGCCGCGTGGCCGCCGCCGTGCGCTGGTTCGGCGTGGGTGGCCGTGGCCTGCTGTTCCTGGCAGCGTTTTCGCCGCTGTTCTGGATGCCGCTGCTGTGGCCGGCCGCGATCACTGGCACGCTGCTGCTGGCGCTGTCGAAGATCCTGGAGAACATGGAGCTGGGCCACAACGTCATGCACGGCCAGTTCGACTGGACCGGCGACCCCAAGCTCAATGGCAACACCTACGAGTGGGACATCGTTGCCACCGCCGACAACTGGCGCAAGACCCACAATTTCCGCCACCACACCTACACCAACGTGCGTGGCATGGACGATGACATCGGCTACGGCCTGCTGCGCATCTTCCCGGAACAGCGCTGGAAGCCGTTCTACCTGCTGCAGCCGATCATCGCGCCGATCTTCGCGCTGCTGTTCCAGTGGGGCGTGGCCGCGCAGGACCTGCGCCTGGGGCGTTGGCTGAAGGGCCGCATCAGCGGCCGTGCGATGTGGATGCAGACCCGCCCGGTGGCGCGAAAGATGGCCCGCCAGGTGCTGAAAGACTACGTGTTCTTCCCGCTGCTGGCCGGCCCGTTCTTCCTCACCGTGATGCTGGGCAACATGGTGGCCAACGGCCTGCGCAACATCTGGACCTACGTGATCATCTTCTGCGGCCACTTCACCGCCGAGTCGGAAACCTTCCCGAAGGAATGCCTGCGCAATGAATCGCGCGGTCACTGGTACCTGCGCCAGCTGCGCGGTTCGTCCAACATCAGCGGCGGCTTCCTGATCAATGTGCTGTCGGGCAACCTCAGCCACCAGATCGAGCACCACTTCTACCCGGACCTGCCGGCCAACCGCTATGCGGCCATTGCCAAGGAAGTGAAGGACATCTGCCGCCGTTACGGCCAGCACTACAACAACGGCTCGCTGCCGCGCCAGTTCGGCCAGGTGGTCTGGCGCATCCTGCGTCACGCGTTCCCCAGCAAGCCGCGCCGCCTGCCGATGCCGGACATCATGTCCGCACCGGCATCGGCCAACGCGGGCTGATCAACTCAGCCCGCCTTCGCCAGGGCCGCCTGTTCGCGGTCCAGGCGACGCAGGAACACCTGCATTTCCTTGCGTGCCTGCTGGTCGCCCTTGCTGCCGGCCACGCTCAAGCCGCGCTGCCATGCTTCGCGCGCCGCCTGCGGCTGGCCACTGGCCAGCCAGGCTTTGCCCAGCAGCTTCCACGCCGCGGAATACTGCGGATCAAGCACCACGCACCGGCCCAGATGGGTGGCCGCGCGCACCGGGTTGCCCGCATCCAGCCAACCCTTGCCCAGGCCGAAGCGCAGCAGCGCGCCGTCCTTGCCGTTGGCAAGCATGCATTCCAGGGCTTCGATGTTCATCCGCGCACCTCCACCAGCAGTTCGGTGGGGCCGGGCTGGAAGCGGCCACGATGGAACAGCAGCGGCGCGCCGCCGTTCTCGTGCACTTCGATGATGCGGCCAGCCAGCAGCAGGTGATCGCCCACCGGCCACTGTGCGTGGCGGGTACAGGTGAGGTGGGCGACCGCACCGGCGATGCGTGGTGGGGCATCCTCGTCATCATCCAGCAATGCCAGGCCGTCGAAGCGGTTGCGGACCTGCGGATCGGCAAAGCGCCGGGCCAGCGCTTCCTGGTCGGCCGCCAGCACGCTGATCGCAAAGCGGGTGGCGCGCTGGAAGGTGGACAGGCTCTGCGCATGCAACGCCAGGTTCCACAGCACCAGTGGCGGCTGCAATGACACCGGCACGAACGAATTGATGGTCAGGCCGATGGGTTTGCCCTGCGCATCGCGGGTGCAGACGATGGCCACGCCGGTAGGAAAGTGGCCGAGCAGCCGCCGCAGGGCCCGCGGCGGCATCTCGACCGACGGCACCGGGGCCGGGGCGGGGAAAACCCCCGCCCACGGCCCGGCGTACGGCAGCGTTTCGCCGCTCATGAGGCCCTGGCCTGGCGGTAGCGCCGGCCGACCTCGGCCCAGTTGATGATGTTGAAGAACGCACCGATGTAGTCCGGGCGACGGTTCTGGTAGTGCAGGTAGTAGGCGTGTTCCCAGACATCCAGTGCGAGGATCGGGGTGTTGCCGGACAGGCCCACGGCCGCACCCATCAGCGGGCTGTCCTGGTTGGCGCTGCTTTCCACCTGCAGGCGACCATCGCGATCGCTGGTCAGCCAGGCCCAGCCGCTGCCGAAGCGGGTCTGCGCCGCCTTGGTGAAGGCCTCCTTGAAAGCATCGAAACCGCCGAGGTCACGGTCGATGGCGGCGGCCAGTTCGTCATCGGGTGCACCACCGTTGGTGCTGAGCACGGTCCAGAACAGGCTGTGGTTGGCGTGGCCACCGCCGTTGTTGCGGATGGCGCCGCGCTGCGCCTCGGGCACGGCATCGAGGTTGGCGATCAGCGCCTCGACCGGCTGCTCGGCGATGCCGGCCTGCTCGATGGCGGCGTTGAGGTTGTTGACGTAGGCCTGGTGGTGCTTGCTGTGGTGGATCTCCATCGTGCGCGCATCGAAATGCGGCTCAAGGGCGTCGTAGGCGTAGGGGAGCGGGGGAAGCGAGTACGACATCGAAGCAATCTCCGTGGGGAAGGCCAGAGGGCTGGCCGTGGGGAGACTGTTATCGCACCTCAACATTGGTTGAGGTCAAGGGCCGGGATTGAAATGCGTGCGCGTTCGCCGCTTTGATTCCCCCGTCAACCTTTGCAGGTCAGCTCCCTGCGGCGGCGCGGAGACGGAGTCAAAGGCAAGAGGAAGAGCGACGTGGTAGTGCCGGCCGCTGGCCGGCAATCAGCGAAGGTCGGGTTGACTGCCAGCGGCCGGCACTACCAGAACCCGCTTTTCGAACCTCACCGGCGCGCTGATGTGCTGCCCGCGCTCGCAGGAAACTGTCCGGTGGGGGGGAGGGGCTGGCTGGGACCGTTGGCGCCATGGATGGCGCCATCGAGCCCCCCAGGATGGGTTTACGGCGTGTCCCGGCCAGCCCCTCCCCCCGCCACAACCGATATCAACAAAAGCGCCGGCAGGCGAACCCGCCGCCAGCGTTTTCATCAACTCAACTCAACCAATCCTTGCACGCGCCATCTACCTGATCGCCGCACGCCTGCTGCATCCTCTGCTGCAGCCGCGCCAGCGTCTCCGCGCCCTGGTGCTTGCCGCTCCACGTCTTCAACTGTCCTGCCAGGCGTTCGAAACGCTGGCGGGTACGCTGGTGGTAACCGGAAGGCTGCGCTTCCAGTTCGGCGATCAGCGAGGCGGTGGCCTGCTCGATGCGTGGTGCGTCGTCCGGCGCCAGCTTCAGCAGGCCCTCCACGTACAGCACGCCCCACTGCACGCGGGTGGCCGGGCCCTGCGCACCGTCGTAGGCACGCTTCAACCACTCCAGCGCACCGGCGGTGTCGCCGCGCTGCTCGGCCAGTTCGGCCAGCTCGGGCATGTAGTAGTACGGCTGTTCGCTCCGCTTCAGTTCCGCCAGCAACAGCGACTCGGCGCCTGCGTCGTCGTCGACCTGGCGTAGTGCGTAGACCGCGCTGCTGATCGTGGCCTGGCGCGCATGCGCATCGGTGGCGGCAGCGTCGGCAGCAGCCACGCGCTGCTTGACCCGATCAACCAGGGCCGCGGGCAATGCGCCCTTCGGCTGCTGCTGGCGGGCCAGCGACACTTCGGTCAACGCACGCGACAATGCGTCGTCGGCGCGGTCGCCGCGCTCGGCGTCTGCCCGCTCCAATGCCACCAGCAGCTGCTGTCCCAGCGTGTTGCTGGTGGCCGGCCCGGCACTGGCCTGCTTGACCAGCTGTACGCCTGCATAGCCCAGCAACTCACGGTTGCGGCGGACTTCGGCGGGCTGCGCCAGCACGGCCTGCAGCAGCTCGCGTACTTCGGTGGGCGAGGCATCGGGCTTTTCGGCCGTTGCCAAGGCCAGCAGGGCGAAGCGGCGCTGCAGGGCAGCGTCGGGTGCGGCCTTGGACAACTGGCGCAGCACATCCTCGCTGCTGCGCTCGCCGGCCAGGCGGTTGGCGTCCACTTCCCAGCCGTAGTCGCCCAGCACCTGCCAGTCTTCTGCGGCCAGTCGGTCCGGCGTTGCCAACGCGGTGGCCAAGGTGGCGGCAACAGCACTGCGGCGGCCTCCGGCGACGGTCAGTGCCCGGGTCAGTTCGGTGGCATCATTGCCGCCGGCCACGCGGGTGATTTCGTTGCGCTTTGGGTCCAGCACGATCAGGGTCGGATAGCCGCGTACGCCGAAGCGCTCACCCCAGGCTTGCGCACCTTCCTCGTCGCCATCCAGGTAGACGGGAACGAATTTGCTGGTCAGCGCGATGAAGGCCGGGTCCTTGAACAGGCCCGCCTTGAGCTGGTTGCACGGTGGGCACCAGACGGCGCCCCAGTACAGCAGCACCGGCTTGCCGCTGTCGGCGGCCTCGGCGAAGGCATCATCGACATCGCCCTGGCGCCAGGCGATTGCCTTGGCCGGCGCGGGCACCTCGGCGGAGTTGGCGATGGAAACCGGGGCCGGGGTGCAGGCGCTCAGCGCCGAAGCCAGCAGCAACATAGAAAGCGCGACGCGCATCGGCAGCATCTCGAAGGCCAGGGTGACAGGCCATTGTAGGAACGGCCGGGGAGCCTGCTGATTCAGTTTGCTTATGACGGGCGTGCCGCAGGGCATGACGCCCGCCGGGCATTGGCCGGCGGATGCCTTCAGGCCGCTGCCCGCACCATCTGCTGATACACCAGCCCATTGAACTCGCCGACGTCGCCGTCCAGCACGAAGCCATAGCGCAGGTAGGTTGGCACTGCATTGAGTGAGGCGCGCACGGTCAGGACCGGCTCGCGCACCTGCGGGAGCACCGCGTCGAACAAAGCATGGCCGATGCCCTGGCCCTGGTAGCCGGGATCGACGAACAGCATCGCCAGGTGCCGGCCTTCCTTCAGTTCGATCACGCCGACGACGCGGCCGTCCTGCTCGGCCACCAGGATGTGGTTGTCGCCGTGCAGGCGCGCGCCGAACGCTTCGGCCGCGGCGACGCTGCCGAAGGTGGCGATGCCGGCCGCGCTGAGCGAAGGTGCGACCGCCGCAGTGAAGGCAGCCAGGCACACCGTGCTGATCGCGGGCAGGTCATCGACGTGGGCGGGGCGGATCGTCGGCATGCAGTGTTCTTCCGGTGGTGGGCGGCGCGTCATTGTTGCCGCAGGCCTTCACGCTAAGCTGGCGGCATGAGTGATTTCAATCCCGCGTACGCTGCCTTGTTTCCGCAGCAGGGTCTGAGCCTGGGCCTGATGACGCCCGTGGCGTCGCATGGGTTGGCCGATCCACGTGAGGCGCGACGTATCGCGCGACTGGCCGATGACCTGGGCTTTGCCGCGTTGTGGACGCGCGACGTGCCGCTGATGGTGCCGCAGGGTCCGGACGCGACAACGAGCGCGTTGGACGACCCGTTCCTGTGGCTGGGCATGCTGGCTGCGGCGACCGAGCGCATCGTGGTCGGCAGCGCGGCCATCGTGCTGCCATTGCGCCATCCGCTGCAGGTGGCGAAGTCGGCCTTGAGCCTGGACCGGATCAGCGACGGCCGCTTCGTGCTGGGCCTCGGGTCTGGCGATCGGCCGGAAGAGTTCGCCGCATTCGGCGAGGATCTGCAGGGCAGGGCGGCGACGTTCCGTGAACGCTGGACCTTGTTGCGCGCGGCGTTGTCACCGGAGTCCGAAGAAAGGGTCGCGGTAGTGCAAGCCACCGGTGGCTTCGACGTACTGCCGGCCCCGGCCACGCGCATTCCGATGCTGGTGGTGGGCACTGCGCGGCAGAGCCTGCAGTGGATCGCACGCGAAGCCGAAGGCTGGGCCACCTATCACCGCGAAGAGGCCGCGCAGGAAGGGCGCATCGGCCTGTGGCAACAGGCGCAGGCGCAAGGCGCTGGGCCAGGCAAGCCGTTCGTGCAGTCGATGCTGCTGGATCTGCAGGCCGATCCGCAGGCACCGCCCGAGCCGCTGCCACTGGGCCTGAAGGTCGGCCGCGACGGCTTGCGTGACTACCTGCTGCGCGTGCATGCGCAGGGCGTGGGGCACGTGATGTTCAACCTGGTCGACAACGGGAGGCCGATGGACGCGGTGCTGCGTGAGATCGGGGAGCACGTTCTGCCATACACACTCCGGTAGGTGTCCACCTTGGTGGACACGCTCCAGCAGTCGAGCACGGCTCGACTCTACATGGCGTTCGCATCTGCGTATCATTCGCATTTGATATCCCGATGCCGGAGCCCCGCGTGACCCAACGTTCCCCCATGCACTCGACCGGACGCCTGTTCGCCGCGGTCGCTTTCATCGAGGCCGTGACCTGGGCCGGCCTGCTCATCGGCATGTGGATGAAATACGGCCCCATGACCAACGTGGCGCTGGTGAAGCTGTTCGGGCCCCTGCACGGCGTGGCCTTCCTGGTGTACGTGGCGGTCACGCTGTTTGCGGCGGTGCGCCTGCGCTGGCCGTGGTGGGCCAGTGCCCTGGCCCTGCTGGCGGCCATCCCGCCGTTGGTGACGCTGCCGCTGGAGTGGTGGTTCAAGCGCCGTGGTCTGCTGGGCCTGCGTGCAATGCGCTGAACCCACTGTTGCATGCCCATTCAAGAGAATGGGTATCAAATGCAAATACGAGCCGTTATCATTTAAGGGTGGCATCCGGTCCTGAGTGGGGCGGGTGCCGGGCGGGGCGTGCAGACGCGCCCGGCCAATCCTTTCCTGTTACGGCTGGTGTTTCATGCACGCACGTCCCGTCGTTCCCGGCTTGCCGGCGCTGGTGTTGGCTGCCCTGATCGGCACCATGGCGATGATGTCCTTCGTCGCTGTGATCGGCCCGGTGGTCCGCATGCTCGGCCTGTCCGAGTGGCATGCCGGCCTGTCGGTCACCGCCGCAGGCGTGCTGTGGATGCTGGCCGCGCGCCCCTGGGGCCAGCTCAGCGACCGCATCGGCCGCAAACGCGTGCTGATGCTGGCGATGAGCGCCTACACCGTCGTCTATATCGCGCTGGCGGTGTTCATCGATGTCGCCCTGCAGGCAGCGCCGCCGGTGCTGGTGTCAGTGCTGGTGCTGGTCGGTGCGCGTGGCCTGATCGGCCTGTTCTACGCGGCTGTGCCTCCTACCGCAGCGGCGCTGATCGCCGACAGGGCACCCACCGGACAGCGTGCAAAATTCCTCGCCCGCCTGGGCAGTGCCAACGCGCTGGGCATGGTGCTCGGCCCGGCCGCCGCGGGCTGGCTGGCCTATACGAACCTGTCGCTGGCGCTGTACGTGGCCGCGCTGCTGCCGTTGCTGGCACTGGCATTGCTGGCCTGGCGGCTGCCGGCTACACCGCCCGTGGTGGGCGCGTCCGCACAGCGCCGCACGCCGATGAGCCGCCTCGACGCGCGCCTGTGCCTGCCGCAGCTGGCAGCGTTCATCGCCATGGTCTCGGTGACTATCGCGCAGGTCACGGTCGGCTTCTTCGCAATTGATCGCCTGGGTCTGGATGCGGCGACCGGTGCGCGCATGGCCGGCATTGCACTCACCGCCGTTGGCGTCGGCCTGATCCTGGCGCAGGCGCTGGTGATGAAGCTGGAGGTGCATCCACGTCGCTGGATCGTCCTCGGCGCTCTCATTTCCGGCATCGGCTTCACTTCGGTGGCGGGCGTGCAGCAGGCCTGGCAATTGCCTGCGGCGTATGCGCTGGCTGCGTTCGGCATGGGCTTCGTATTCCCCTCGTTCCAGGCGCTGGCCGCCGATGCGGTAGAGGCGCACGAGCAGGGCGCCGCCGCAGGCACCGTGGCGGCCGCGCAAGGGCTGGGCATGGTGGCCGGTCCGATGCTCGGCACGCTGTTGTATCGCGGCGGGCCAAGCCTGCCTTACCTGCTGGTGGGCGCGCTGCTGCTGTTGCTGTGCGCGCTGGCCGCAGCGCATCGGATGAAGGAGACCCCATGAACGATTCCCTGATGCAGGGCGCGTGGCCGGAGGCTGCGCCAGCACCACAGGAGAGCACCGACGACGCGTCGCTGTTCCTGCTGCAGCATGCCGGCCAGCACGTGCACGCCCGCGGTTGCCGCGCCACGTTGCCAGCCGGTGCACTGGCGACGTTGGCAGAACGCGTTTCGGAGTTCTTTGCCCAGCAGCGTGGCGGCCCGGGCCTGCTGGTTGGCGCGGTGCCGTTCGAGCCGCGTGCCGACGATGCGCTGTACCAGCCCGAGCGCCTGCTGCCGGCGCTGGCACTGCAGCCGCAGGCCGCACCGCCGCTGGACGGCGCCCTGCGGGCCGAACCTGTGCCGCAGGACTATGCCGCTGCAGTCGCTGCGGCAGTGCAGGCCTTGCGTGCGCCCGAGCAGAACCTGCACAAGGTGGTGCTGGCGCGCAGCCTGCTGGCACGCACCCGCCAGGCGCTTTCTCCGGACGTGCTGCTGGCACGCCTGGGCGCGGATCCGTCGGTGGCGACCTACGCGGTGCCGCTTCCGGTGGAGCTGGGCCAGGCACCGGCATGGCTGGTCGGTGCGACGCCGGAGCTGCTGCTGCGCAAGCGCGGCGCCGAACTGTTGTCGCATCCGTTGGCGGGTTCCGCGCGGCGCAGTGCCGATGCCGCCGAGGACGAGCGTGCGGCGCAGGCGCTGCTGGCCTCGACCAAGGACCACGACGAGCACCGCCACGTGGTCGAAGCCATCGTCGAGGGCCTGGCACCGTACTGCAGCCACATCGATGCACAGCCGCGCCCGGTGCTGCATGCCACCGCCAGCATGTGGCACCTCGGCACCCGCATCCACGCCACCCTGAAGGTTCCGCAGACATCGGCGGCCGAGCTGTTGGCACAGCTGCATCCCACGCCGGCGGTCTGCGGTACGCCGCGGTTGGCGGCGCTGCAGCGCATCCGCGAGCTGGAACCTGTACCGCGTGGCTTCTATGCCGGCGCCGTGGGTTGGTTGGACGCGCAGGGTGACGGCGACTGGTACGTGGCGATCCGCTGCGCGCGCCTGCAGGGCACGCAACTGCGCCTGTATGCCGGTGCCGGCATCGTCGCCGAGTCGCACCCCGAGGCCGAGGTGGCTGAAACCGCAGCGAAGTTTGCTGCCCTGTTGAACGCGCTGGGTGTCCATGAATCCGCGCCCGCCATCGAGCCTGCCGCATGAATGCTTCCGTTGAATCCTCCCGCCTGCCACTGCAGCAGGTGTGGCCCGACGCGCTGGTGGCGCGCTATCGCGAGGCCGGTCACTGGCGTGGCGAGACCTTCCCGGCGTTCCTGCGCGACCGTGCAGAACGCTATGCCGATGACATCGCGGTGGTCGCCGGCGACGTCCGCCTGAGCTATGCACAGCTGTGGCACGAGGCCGGGCGGATCGGCGCCGGCCTGTTGGCGCTGGGCCTGCAGCCAGGGGGGCGGGTGCTGGTGCAGCTGGGCAACACGGCAGGCTTCATCACCACGGTCTGTGGCCTGTTCCGTGCCGGGCTGGTGCCGGTGTACGCGTTGCCGGCGCACCGCATCACCGAGCTGGTGCACTTCGCCAGCAAGGCCGAAGCCAGTGCCTACATCACCACGGCACTGCACGACGGCTTCGATCACCGCGGGCTGGCGCGGGCGCTGCAGGCCGAGGTCCCGGCGGTTCGCCATGTGGTGATCGACGGCGATGCGGCGGAGTTCGTCGCGCTGGAGGCGCTGCAGGGCGATCGCAGCCAGCTGCCGGTCGATCCGGACCCGCAATCGGTAGCGTTCCTGCAGATTTCCGGAGGCAGCACCGGGCTGTCCAAGCTGATTCCGCGTACCCACGACGACTACATCTACTCGTTCCGCGCCAGCAATGACCTCTGCGGCATAGACCGCGACAGCGTCTACCTGGTCGCGCTGCCGGCTGCGCACAACTTCCCGATGAGCTCGCCCGGCTTCTTCGGCGCGCTGTACGCCGGTGCCCGCGTGGTGCTCAGCCCCGGCCCCGGACCGGATGCGGCCTTCCCGCTGATCGCACGGGAGCGGGTGACCTGCTGTGGCCTGGTGCCGCCGCTGGCGTTGCTGTGGGCGCAGGCCGCCGCCACCAGCAGGCATGACCTGTCCAGCCTGCAGGTACTGCAGGTGGGCGGCGCCAAGCTGGTGCCGGAAGCCGCGCGGCGGGTGATCGACGGCCTCGGCTGTACCTTGCAGCAGGTATTCGGCATGGCCGAAGGGCTGGTGAACTACACCCGCCTGGATGATCCGGAAGAACTGATCGTGGCCTGCCAGGGGCGACCGATCAGTCCGGATGATGAAGTGCGCGTGGTCGATGACCATGACCAGCCGGTGGCCGAGGGCGAGGTGGGGCATCTACTCACCCGTGGCCCGTACACCATCCGTGGCTACCACAACGATGCGGTGGCCAATGCGCGCTCGTTCACCGACGACGGCTTCTATCGCACCGGCGACCGTGTGCAGCAGCTGCCCGGTGGCTATCTGGTGGTACAGGGCCGTGCGGGTGACCACATCAACCGCGCTGGCGAGAAGATCTCCGCTGAGGAGATCGAGGACCACCTGCTGGCGCACCCGGGTGTGTTCGACGCCGCCGTGGTCTCCATTCCCGATGAGTATCTGGGCGAGCGCAGCTGTGCGTTCGTGATCGCGCAGGGTGAGCCGTTCAAGGCCCCGGCACTGAAGGCCTGGATGCGCGGGCGCGGCCTGGCGGCGTTCAAGGTGCCCGACCAGGTCGTGTTCGTCGAAAGTTTCGATACCACTGCGGTCGGCAAGATCAGCCGCCGCGAACTGCGCGCGCAATTGCGTGCGCGTCATCTGCAACAGACAGGAGGAACGCGCTGATGGCGCTGCCCCGTATCACCGATTATCCCTTGCCGACTGCCGCCGAACTGCCGCAGGCGCGTGGCCCGTGGCGCCCGCAGCGCGCTCGTGTCGCGCTGTTGGTGCACGACATGCAGCGTTACTTCCTGGCCGCCTTCGACGCCGGTAATGCACCGCTACGGCCGGCCGTGGACAACATCGCACGGCTGCTGGCGCACTGCCGCGCGCACGGCATTCCGGTGTTCTACACCGCCCAGCATGGTGACCAGGATCGCCGTGACCGTGGCCTGCAGGCCGATCTGTGGGGGCCGGGCATGCGCCGCAGCGCCGACCACGAACCGATCATCGAGGCGCTGGCACCGCAGCCAGGCGAGCACGTGCTGGTGAAGCACCGCTACAGCGCCTTCCAGCGCAGCAACCTGGAGACGCTGATGCGGGTACGTGGGCGCGACCAGCTGCTGGTGACCGGCGTGTACGCCCATATCGGCTGCACCGCGACCGTGGTCGAGGCCTTCCAGCGTGACATCGAGGCCTTCATCGCCGCTGACGCGGTGGCGGACTTCTCGCGTGCCGATCATGATCAGGCGCTGCACTGGATCGCACGCACCAGCGGGGTGCCGATGACCACCGACCAGCTGCTGGAGGTGCTGTGATGGCTGCCACGGGTGAGGTGCTGGATCTGGAGCGGATGCGTGCCGATGTGGCGCGCGTGCTGGAGTGCACACCGGCAGAGATCGGTGACGACGACAACCTGATCGACCTGGACCTGGATTCGATGCGCATGCTCGGCCTGGTCCTGGCCTGGGGCAACACCGGCCTGCCGCTGGAGTTCTCGCAGTTGGCCGAACACACCACGCTGCGCCAGTGGTGGAACGTGGTGCAGACGCTGCAGGCCGCGCAGAACGCATGAACGCCGCCGCGCTGGCCACGCCGGTGGCATTGACCGAGGCCCAGGCGGGACTGTGGTTCGCACAGCGGCTGGCACCGGACAACCCGTCATTCAATACCGCGCACGCGGTGTGGATCGATGGCCCGCTGGACGTGGCCGCGTTCGTCGCAGCGGCAGACCAGGCTGCAGGCGAGGCCCAGGCCTTAGCACTGCGCTTTGCCGAAGGGGCCGATGGCCAGCCGCTGCAGTGGCATGACCCCGCACACGTGCCGTTGCTTTCGGTGCGTGATGTGTCCACCGAGACGGATCCCGCCGCTGCGGCACGCAACCTGATGCACGCCGACCGGCTGAGCCCGGTCGATCCCACCCGCGACCGGATCAGTCAGCAGGTGCTGCTTGAGCTGGGCGGGCAGCACTGGGTCTGGTACCTGCGTGTGCATCATCTGGCCACCGATGGTTACGGCATGGCGCTGTTCACTGATCGCGTGTGCGCGTTGTATGCCGGTCGTACCGGTGAGCCACTGCCGGGGCTGACTGGCGTGCTGGCCGATGATGCCGCCTATCGTGCCGACCCGCGCCGCACGCAGGCCGGGCAGTGGTGGCGCGAGCACATGCAGGGGGCACCGGCGGGCGTCGGCCTGGCCGGTACGCTCGCGGCCAGTGACGACGCGCTGCGCTGGGTGCAGCCGCTCGATGCGGCATTCCGTGAGCAGTTGCTGCAGGCATCGGTACGTTGGTTGCAGCCCTGGCCAGACGTGCTGGCCGCGTTGTCGGCCGAGTACCTGCGGCGGATGAGCGCGGCCGATGAAGTGGTGCTGGGCGTGCCCTACATGGGCCGGCTTGGCAACGCGTCGGCACGGGTACCGGCGATGGTGATGAATGTGTTGCCGCTGCGCGTGGCCGCCGGCGAGGGCAGCGTCGAAACCTTTACCCGCAGCCTGGGCCGGCAGCTCAGCCAAGGGCGCAAGCACGGCCGTTACCGAGGCGAGCAACTGCGCCGGGATCTGGGCCTGGTGGGCGCGCAGCAGCGCCTGCACGGTCCCATGGTGAATGTGCAGCCGTTCTACACGCCGCTGGCGCTGACGGGCGTGCAGGCGACGCTGGAGGTGCTGTGCACCGGGCCGGTGGATGACCTGACGCTGGGCTTCCGCGGCGATGGCCAGCGTCTGCTGGATCTGGAGATCGAGGCCAATCCCGCGCTGTACAGTCGCGAGGATGTCGAGGCGCACGCGGCGCGGTTGCTGCATTTCGTGTCGGCGGCACTGCAGGCTGACGATATCGCAGCCGTACCTCTGGCGACGACCGACGAGGTGCAGCAGGTGCTGCAAGGCTTCAATGCCACCGCGCACGCCCTGCCGGAGACGACCCTGGTCGAGCTGCTGCAGCAGGGCATGGATCGGGACCCGCACGCGCCGGCACTGGTGTTCGGCGACACTACGCTGGACTACGCAACGCTGGAAGCGCGCAGCTTCGCGCTGGCGGCACAGCTGCGGACAATGGATGTCGGCCCGGGCACCGTGGTGGCGGTGGCATTGCCGCGCTCGCTGGAGCTGGTGATCGCGCTGCTGGCGGTGCTGCGTGCCGGAGCCGCCTACCTGCCGTTGGACCTTGCTCATCCGGACGAGCGCCTGGCGCGTATTCTCGCCTCGGCACAGCCGGTGTGCGTACTGGCTGCGGCGGACGTATCGGCGCGCGTGGCCGGCGTACCGGTGCTCGCGCCGGAGCAGTGGACTGCGCTGAGTTTTGCCGCACCGTGGGCCGATCCGGCACCTGACGATGCGGCCTACGTGATCTATACCTCCGGCTCGACCGGCGAGCCCAAGGGCGTGGTCATCGAACACCGTGCCATCGTCAACCGCCTGCTGTGGATGCGCGAGCACTACGACATCCGCGCCGATGACCGCGTGCTGCAGAAGACCCCGGCCACCTTCGACGTCTCGGTCTGGGAGTTCTTCCTGCCGCTGCTGTGCGGGGCCACGCTGGTGGTCGCCGGGCCGGACGCGCATCGCGATCCCACTGAACTGGCGCGGCTGATCCGCGAGCATGGCATCACCACGGCGCATTTCGTGCCATCGATGTTGGATGCCTTCCTCGCTGCACCGGCCTCCGAAGGGCTGCAGCTGCGACGGGTGTTCACCAGTGGCGAGGCGCTGGATGCTTCGTCCCGCGACCGCTTCCACGCGCGTGTGCATGCCGAGCTGCACAACCTGTATGGCCCGACCGAAGCTGCGGTGGACGTCAGCTACTGGCCGGCGTCGGCGCAGGATCGTTCGCGGCCGGTGCCGATCGGGTTCCCGGTCTGGAACACCCGCCTGTACGTGCTGGACGCCCGGATGCAGCCGGTGCCGGTGGGCGTGCCCGGTGACCTGTACCTGGGTGGCGTCCAGCTGGCGCGTGGCTATCTCGGTCGCGATGATCTGACTGCCGAACGTTTCATTGCAGATCCGTTCCGGGCGGGCGAGCGTATCTACCGCACCGGCGACGTAGCCCGTTGGCGCCGCGATGGTGCGGTCGAGTATCTCGGCCGCAGCGACCACCAGGTGAAACTGCGCGGCCTGCGCATCGAACTGGGCGAGATCGAGGCGGCACTGCGCGAGCTGCCTGGCATGGAGCGGGTGGAAGTGCTGCTGCGCCAGGATGCTCCCGGCGAAGTGCGTCTGGTGGCGTATCTGCCGACCGCGCTTGCCGATGCCGTAACGCTGCGCAGCCACCTGGCCACGCGCGTGCCGGACTATATGGTGCCCTCGGCGTTTGTCGGCGTGGACCACTGGCCGGTGACCGCCAACGGCAAGCTCGACCGCAACGCGTTGCCGAAGCCACCGCAACTTGAAGTTGCCGGCTTGGCGCCGCGCACGCCGTTGGAACAGGAGCTGGCGTTGTTGTTCGCCCAGGCGCTTGGGCGTGAGGCGCCGGTGGCAGTGGATGCAGATTTCTTCAGTCTCGGCGGTGATTCGCTGTCGGCGGTGCACCTGCTGCTGGCGATCGAGCAGCGCTGGCGCTGCGATCTGGGTCTGGGTGCATTGTTTGCGCAGCCCACCGTGGCCGCGCTGGCGGTTCGTATTGCCGAGCCTCCCGCGCTGGCCGATCACGCACTGGGGCCGGTGATCGCATTGGCCGCAACCGACGCCGCCGGGCCCACGCCGCTGTTCGTGCTGCATCCGGCCGGGGGGATCGCCTGGAACTACCGCACCCTGGCCCGGGCACTGCAGCCGGCACGCCCGGTGTACGGCCTGCAGTCGCCGGCACTGGACGCCCGGCAGCCGCTGCCGAGCAGCATCGAGGCGATGGCCAACGACTACGTGCAGCGCGTGGTCGCACTACAGCCGAAGGGGCCAGTGCATCTGCTGGGGTGGTCGGTAGGTGGCATCCTCGCCCAGGCGATGGCGGTGCGCCTGCATGAAATCGGCCGCGACGTCGGCGAGCTGGTGCTGCTGGACGCGTATCCCAGCGAGTGCTGGCGGGCCGAACCGGAACCCGATCCCATCGCCGCATTGCGGGCATTGCTGGCGATTGCCGGCCACGATCCGGATGCGCATCCGGAACTCGACAGCCGTGAACGCATTCTGGGGTTCCTGCGCCGTGGCGGCAGTGCACTCGGCAGCCTGCCGGATGTGGTGCTCGATGGCGTGGTGCGCGCGGTGACCGGCACCAATCGACTGATCCGCGAACATATTCACCAACCGTTCGACGGCACGCTGGTGCACGTCCGTGCGGGTCGGGATCATCAGGCGCGGCCACAGCTGCAATCGACGTTGTGGCGGACCCACGCGCGCAGGGTGCAGGCGCTGGAACTGCCGTTCCTGCACGCCGAACTGACCGGCCGCGATGCGGTGGCGCAGCTGGCGCCGTGGTTGTCGGCGCGGCTGCGCCACTGGGATGAGCAACAGGAGATCGCAACATGCAGTTGACCGGTTTCGACGGCCGCGTGGCGTTGGTTACGGGTGCATCCGGCGGCATCGGCGAGGCGTTGGTACGGCTGTTGGCCGAGGCCGGCTGCACGGTGGTGGCGACCGATCGCGAGACGCCGCGCGTGGCCGATACCCGGGTGAAGTCGCTCGCACTCGATGTAACCGACAGCGCCGCCGTGGACGCCTTGGTGGATCAGGTCGAGTCCAGCATCGGGCCGATCATGCTGGCCGCCAGCGTAGCCGGCGTACTGCATGTGGGCGGCGTCACCGGGACCACCGACGACGACTGGCGCCGGGTGTTTGCAGTCAATGCCGATGGCGTGTTCCATGTCGGAAGGGCGTTGGCGCGGGTGATGTCACCGCGTCGGCAGGGCGCGATCGTTACCGTCAGCTCGAATGCGGCCGGTGTACCAAGGCACGGCATGGCGGCCTATGCGGCCTCCAAGGCCGCCGCCACGATGTTTACCCGCTGCCTCGGGCTGGAACTGGCGCCGCTGGGCATCCGCTGCAACATCGTTGCCCCGGGTTCAACACTGACCCCAATGCAGACCGGCATGTGGCTGGACGAGCATGGTGCCGAGCGGGTGATCGCCGGCAACCTTGAAACCTACAAGGCCGGCATTCCGCTGCGCAAGCTGGCCACCCCGGAGGACATCGCGCACTCGGTGATGTTCCTGCTCTCCGAACAGGCCGGGCATGTGGCGATGAGCGACCTGTATGTGGACGGCGGCGCCACCCTGCGTGGGTGAGCTTTTGTAGAGCCGAGCCCATGCTCGGCTGTTCCTTCAGAGATACGGATGCCTGAAGGAAAAGCAGCCGAGCATGGGCTCGGCTCTACAACAAACAGCGGGTTGATCCGGTAGCGGCGGGCCAAGCCCGGCGACGATTCAAGGCAGGGTCAGGCGGTACACCAGCACGCGGTTGTCGTTGTCGTACGGGCTGTCGCAGGCCTGGCCCTGCATGCGGCAGTGGCGGGCGATGAAGTCGTTGTCGTTGCCGATCAGCAGCAGTACGTCGTTCGGGTGCTGCGGGTCGAGCGCCGGCAGCACGTCCATGGCTTCCCACTTCTCTGACAGCAGTCCGGCATGTGGGCCGCGCTTTGTGTCCAGGTCCAGCCCGGCACGGGCCAACTGCGGGCGGTCCAGCAGGTTCAGCAGTTCGTCGCTGCGTGCTGGCATGATTTCCGGCTTCAGCGCGGTGTCGGTCGGGTCGGCCAGAACCGAGGCCGTGCCGGTTTCATAGGCACTTTCGGCCAGGTTGGTGGCATCGGCCACATCGACCAGCAGCACCGACTTGTAGACGATCGGGTCGTCGCCGTCCTTGCCCAGCCCGTTTCCGTCGCGGGCCAGCAGCAGAAAGCGATGGCCATCCAGCGCGCGCAGCTCGCTCTGCGCCGCGGTTCGGTCCAGCTTGCCCTTGCCGTCGTGCGCGTAGGCAGGCAAAGCCATCACGTAATGGCCGATCGGCTGCTGTGGCGTTGGCGAGGCCGTCACGTCGTAGACCAGCACGCGGGTGTTGATGCGGCCCGCCGCGTTGCCCTGCGCGCTGTCCTGCAGCGTCGCGCTCTGCAGGGCGACGAACAGGCGGCTGCCGTCGGGTGACAGGCCCATGCCTTCCACGCCCTGGTTGTTGCGTCGGCCGGTCTGCGGTGGCGCCAGCGAACCGAACGCCGGCTTGCCGTCGCGCTGCGGACGGATCGCGGGTGGTGCCACGATCACACCCTGCACCTGGCCCTGCGCATCGAAGTAGTAGACGTTGGCGGTGTACTCGTCGCCGATATAGAAGTGGCCATCTGCGGTGAACTGCAGTGACTCAGCATCCAGCGAGACCTTGCCCGCACCGGCGCCGCTGGCCGGCGAAGGCAGCACCACCTGGCGCTGGGTGACCGTGTGGTCGCCCGGGTCGGCACCGGTGAACGGCTGCCCGTTGAAATCCTTCAGTACCACACCCTTGTCGGGCGCCATCGTCAGCGTGCCAAGCTCGGACTTGCCCGGGGAAACGTCGATGCGCAGCTGCATGCGCTCCACGCGGCCGGTGTAGTCGTAGAACAGGCCAGCCCCGGGATCGTTGCGGCCGCGGTCGGGCAGGGTCCACAACACGCCTTCGTAGCCGTTGGCAGTGCGCTTCCAGGTGCCGGGCTGCACCGCCAGCGACGAGAACGATCCCAGCGTGTCGCCCAGGAAGTCCACCGTGCCCGCCGACAGCCGCCCGGCGGCGACCAGGCCTTTGTCCACATAGCTGCGACCGCCCAGCTGCAGGGTGCGCGGCGCTGCGCCCGTCGCCTCATGCGGAGCGGAGTATCCGCTGGCGGAGAGAGTGGCCATCAGCAGGGCGGTCGTGAGCATCAGTGGACTCCGGACGGTCAATCAGAAGCGAAGGTCGATCGTACCGAACACCTGGCGTGGTGCCGAGGCATGGAACACGTACAGTTTGCCGGCCGGGTCGCTCGGGGCGAACACGCTCGAATCCAGGTTGCTGGCATAGCGCTTGTTGGTCAGGTTGGTCACGTTGAACGACACGCGCATGCCCTTGGCGAAGCCGACCTGGCCGAAGTCATAGCCACCGGCCAGATCGAACACGGTAAAGCCGCCGAAGCCCTGGTCGTTGGTGTAGGTGTAGAAGCGTTCGCCGGTGTACTTGCCGCGCAGGCTGGCGAACCAGACGTTGTCGCGCCAGGTGATCTCGGTGGCCAGCAGCTGCTTGGGTGTATCGGTCTGGATCTTGCCCTTGATCTGCTGCTCGACGCCGGCCTGCACGTAGTTCGACGCATAGGTCGAGCGGTTCAGCGAGGCCGAGGTGTACCAGCTGAAGTGCTCGTTCGGGGTCCACAGCACGGTCAGCTCGGCACCACGGCTGTCGACGCCGCCCACGTTGTAGAAGCGGTTGCCGCAGGTCGGGCCGACCGGCTGCCGCGAGTCGCAGGGGTTGTACTGCAGCAGGCGGTTGTCGAAGCGCACGCTGTAGGCCGCGACCGAGGCCTGCAGGGTATCGGTGACGAAGCGGTAGCCGGCCTCCAGCGAGCGGGATTCTTCCGGCTTCAGGTTGCCCTGCGCGTTCCAGGTGGCCTGGCTGACTGCCTGCGGGCCCAGCTTGAAGCCGCCCTGGAACATGGCGATGTTCTCGGCGTAGCTGGCGAAGATTTCGTGGTGCTCGGCCAAGCGGAAGTTGGCGCCGATGCTGGGCAGGAAGTTCTTGCTGGCCTTCAGCGAGCCGGTGGCGAACTGGTTGTTGGAGGTCGGCGAGATCGGCGTCTTCGCGTCGCCCGGCAGGGCCTGCGCATCGGAGGTGGCATGCGGGCTCTTGGCACCGAACTCCAGGGTCAGGCGATCATCGAGCAGGCGCCAGGTGTCCTTCAGGAAGAACTGGTGGGTCTTCCAGCGCGTGCGCTGGGCGAACACGCCGACGTCGGAGGGCAGGGTGTTCATGCCACTCAGGTCGCGCGGGCCGTCCACGGCGGTCTGGTAGCGCTCGGCGCTGCTGGTGTTGCGCTCGTACCAGACGCCGCCCTCGATGCGGTGCGCGCCCAGTTCCCAATCGAACGACAGCGTGCCGCCATCGCGGTCGATGGTATAGATCGTGTTGCGGAAGATGATCGGGATTTCCTGCGCGGTGCCCTTGTTCGACCACGCGCCGCTGTTCCAGTTGTGGCCTTCGCCGCGGTCGTCGTGGTGGTAGGCCAGGGCACGCAGGCTGAAGCCATCGGCCAGGAAGAAATCGCCGGCCAGGTAGTACAGGTTGTCATCGCGCAGGATCTGCCCGGCGGTGAACGCACCGTCGGCATCCTTGTCCGGGCCGCTGCTGTCGCACTTCTTCGCGTTGAAGCTGGCGGTATTGCAGTAGGCCTTGGCCACGGCCTTGTTCCAGTCCGGCGCATAGCCGCCCCAGTCCCAGCCCAGCCCGCGCGACATCTCGTCCTTGGACAGGTAGAAGTAGTCGGCCTGGGTGGTACGTGACGTATCGACGAAACCGGTGATCTGGCCGCGGTCGAAGTTCCACACGCCCTTGGCGTTGAACTGCTTGGTGGTGGATCTGTTGTAGGCGGTCTGGTCGTTCCACAGATCGGAGACCGCGTTCATGCCGGAAACGTAGCCGGAGAAGCCGTTGTACTCGCCGCTGTCCACACGCACGAAGGTGCGGCGGTTGGCATCGCTGCCGAAGGTCTGCACCACGCGGCCGCCGAGTTTCTGGGCCGGGCGGTCGGAGGTGTACGAGATGGTGCCACCGAGGTTGCTGGTGGACGGCGTGCCGAGGCTGCCGATACCCACGGCCAGTTCGGCGCCGGCCATGTTCTCGCTGATCAGCGCACGGTTGATGGTCAGGCCGTTGTAGTTGTTGTACGCGCCATCGCCCAGCGGCACGCCATCCAGCGTGTAGCCGAGGCGGGTGGAGTTGAAGCCACGCAGGCTGAGGGTCATCGACTGCTCGTTGGTGCCCAGCGCATCGGCCGACTGCGCGTTGACGCCCGGCAGCAGGTTCAGGGTCTTCTGCAGGCTGGTCCCCGGCGGCAGGATGTCGAGGTTCTCGCGGGTGATGCGCTGCACCTGGCGCGCTTCACCGCTGCCGATCACCGAAACCGCATCGAGGTCGGTGGCGGACGTGCCATGGGAGGTCGGGGCAGCATCCTGTGCCCAGGCCGCGGGAGCAAGCGCGATCGACAGCGCGGCGGCCAACAAAGTCTTCGTCATGTTGCAGACACTCAGGCAGGCACGAGCCACCGCGCTGGCGCGGAGCTCATGGAATTGAAAAGGGGAGACAAGCGATGCGACTGCAGGCGCTGCACGCGCCGTGGGCCCACGTGAAAATGGTGCGCTAGACAGATGACTGTCTGGTGACACCGCTACACGCGTGGCATGCCGGAGCATGCATTGATATATGCCAACCTTGGTTGGCATGCGCGGCGTCGTTGGTGGAACGCCAACCAAGGTTGGCGTCTACGGGGGCGCCGAACGAGGTCGGCGTCACTGTGCGATCAACCCGCGTTGCGCGGCTTGCGCGTGCGCTTCGGCTTTGCGGTGTCACCACTGCTCACGGCACCGTCCTGCAGCGCCTGCAGCCAGGACAGGGTGTCCACGTAGTCGATGAAATGGCGCAGGTAACCTGGGCTGGTGGCCTGCAGCGTGTCCAGCATGCGCTGCACCAGCACCGCCGAGTTCAGCGGGCCGCCGTCAGCCGGAGCCTCGGCGCGCAGCGAGCGGCGCACCTGCAGTTCGCTGCGCAGTTCCGACCACTCGCGCTGTACCTGCTGCAGCATCGGCACCCGCGGGTAATGCGGCAGCGAGCGCGACCCCGCATCGAGGTCGCGCACCAGTGCGCGCAGTCCCTCCAGTGCGGGCGGCTTACTTGGCATCCGGGGCCTTGGGCTTGGGAATCGGCGCGATCTCCACGCGACGGTTGCGTGCGCGTCCTTCCTCATTGGCATTGGAACTGACCGGCTGCTCGCTGCCGAACGCGGCGGCGAACACGGCGTCAGCCGGTACGCCATCGGCAATCAGGGTACGGGTCACGGTCAGCGAACGTTGCGCGGACAGCTCCCAGTTGTCGGCGAAGCGGCGGTTGCCTTCGCGCACCGGCGCATCATCGGTGAAGCCGCTGACCATGAGGATTTCTTCGCGACTGCCCAGATAGGCGGCCAGCGGTGCCGCCAGGCTGCGCAGCAGCTCCTGGCCTTCCGGCTGCAGCTGGTCGGAGTTGAGCGCGAACAACACGCTGCCGCTGATGCCGATGCGGCCGTCAACCAGCGTCACGCGACCGGCAGCCAGCGGGCCAGCCAGTGCCTGTTCGAGCGTCTGCAGGCGCTTGGCTTCGGCCTGGCGCTGCTTCACTTCCTGGTCCAACCGCTGCGACAGCTCCAGCTGCACCGCGACCACACCCACCAGGATCAGCACGAACGCACCCAGCAGCACCGACATCAGGTCGCCGAAGGCGGCCCAGATCGGGACGTGTGAGCCGCCATCGACCTCCAGCTCGTCGCTCATGCGCTGCCGGCCTTGCCGCGGCGCGTGGCCAGCTGCTGCAGTTCTTCCATCACCTGCTTCTGCGACAGCAGGCTGAGGTCGACCACCTCGCGCGCCTGTGCCACGTAGTAGGCCAGCTGCTCATCACTGCGGGCCAGCGAGGCATCCAGTGCGCCGCCAATCTGTTCCAGGCGGCCGGAAAGCTCGGTGGAGGCACTGCCGAACTGCGCGACAGCTTCACCAAAGGTGCTGGCCAACTGGCCCACTTCACCGGCGCTGCCGTTGAGCGCTGCGGCGATGCCGTCCAGCTTCCCGGTCTCGGCGGCGATATGGTCGGTGAAGCGGTTGCCGACGCGCTCCAGCAGCTCGGCCGATCCGCCAACCAGCGCGTCCACGGCGGTGCGCTGTTCGTGCGAGGCATGGTTGATCGCATCGAGCAGGGTCTGCACGGTGGCCAGCAGGCGACCGCGTTCTTCCAGCATTGCGTTGTCACGCACCAGGCTTTCAGAGAGCGTGCTGCGCAGTTCGTTGATGACGTCGGCAGCGGCCTTCGGCGCGGCTGCCGCGGTCTGCAGCAGGGTGGAGACTTCGGCCAGCGTTGCGCTGGCCTGTGCACGACCGTTCTCGCCGATCTGCTGTGCGGTCGCCGCCAGCGTGTCGCAGACCTGCTGCTGCTGCGCAGCCAGGCGCTCGCCGTTGGCCCGCAGGCGCTCGGCCAGGTCGGTGGAAACGTGCTGCAAGGCATCGCTCCAGCGCTGCAGGCGCTGTTCGTCGCCGGCCTGCAGCTGCGCATGCAGCGCGGCGTGGGCTTGCTGCAGTTCGGCGCTGACCGCGTCCCAGCGCGCCTGGCGCTGCTGTTCGCGAATGTCCAGGCAGGCCTGCAGTTCGGCGTGTGCGGTTGCGGCGGCAGCCTGGGCGGCCTGCCACTGCTGCGAGCGCTGCTGTTCGTGGTCCTGCAGCAACGACTGGCTGGCGTCGTGACGCTGCTCCAGTGCCCGCAGCAATGCCTGCGCATGCTCGTCCAGCTGCTGGCCGGCCGCCAGCAGCGCCTGCTGCTGGCGCTCGACCAGCGCGCTGTTCAGTGCCTGCTGCTGCTCGATGGCGGCGCGCCAGGCCTCGGCGTTGCCGTTGGCATCGACCTGCAGGCGCTCGCCGATGCGCGCGACCAGTGCTTCGGCCTGCGTGCCCTGGCCATCGCTGAAGGCCTGCAGGTGCTGGCGCAGATCGTCCACCAGGGCCTGCTGTGCCTGGCTCTGTTCACTCACCACCTTGGCCCAGTTGGCTTCGGTCGCAACGCGGCTGCGCTCGAAACCGTCGCTCAGGCCAGCCAGCTGCTGCTGCACGGCCCGCTCGACGCGGGCGTGCAGTGCCTCGCCATGGTGGGCCAGACCGGCCAACGTGGTCTCGGCCATCGGCTGCAGCGCACCGCCGATGGCGGCGGCGCTGGCTTCGGCGCCTTCGCGCAGCGACTGCTGCAGCGAGACCGCCAGACGCTCCTGCAGCGCCTGGCTCTGGGTCAGGAATTCGGCCTGGCCGGCCAGCAGGCGCTCGTTGGCGGCCGTGCTGTGCTGTTCAAAGGTCTGTGTCATCGCCTGCAGGCGGTCGACCAGTGCCGGCAGCGCGGCGGACTGTGCCTGCAGCAGGCGCAGCGACTCGGCGCGCTGCCAGGCCTGCGAGTAGGGATGCAGGTCGCCTGCAATGGCCCGGTCCAGCTGCTGCACGGCCTGCAGCCGATCCCGACGCAGCAGCGCCGCCAGCAGGCCGAGCATGGCCGAGCTGGCCACACCGGCGATCGAGGTGCCGAATGCCACCGCCAGGCCCTGTACCGGCGAGGCCAGCGAACCGCGGATGGCGGTCATGTCGGTCGCGCTCTGCAGTGCCAGGCCGGTGCCGCGCAGGGTATCCATCATGCCCAGCAGGGTGCCGAGCATGCCCAGCAGCACCAGCAGGCCAACCAGATACGGGGTCAGTACCGGCGCGGGCAGGGCGGTGCGCTCGCCTTCCACGCGCAGGCGCACAGCGTTGCGCAGGCCCACCGGCACGCGCTCCAGCCAGGGGGCAAGGCTTTCCTTCGCGCTGGACAGGTCGCTAAGCGCTGCACGCAGGCCGTTGCTGGCCTGGCGATAGCGGTACAGCTCCACGCCGCCGGCGATGTAGCAGGCGGCGATGATCGCCGCCACCGCTGCACCCAGCGGATGCACCGAAACGTAGCCAATGCCGATCCAGCACACGGCCAGCAGGCCGACAAGGAAAACAACGACATGGAAAGCAGTTCTGGACATGGTGTTCCGGTCAGTGGGAGCGCAGGGCGTCTTGCAGCCCTTCGATCGGGTGGAAGCGCAGCTGCAGCTCGGCGAGCAGCAGTGTGCGCATGTCATGGCGGAAGGCCGCGCGCCAGCCGGGCTGGCCGTGCACGCGTTCAAAACGGGCGCCGAGCACGGCCGGCGCGGTGGCCAGCAGGCTGTGCTCGCGCGGGGTGAGGGTCTGCTCCATCACCGCATCGACCTCGGCCAGCCGCGCCAGCTCCGGCGAAACCTGTACCAGCTGGTCGCGCAGGCGGCCGCGCAGGCGCCCGGTGGCGGTCTGGATGGCCTGCTGCAGTACCCGGTAGCGCTGGCGCAGCGAGGCGAAGTTGGGTGCGGCGGCAGCTTCGGCCAGGTCCAGCAGGCGCTCGGCCTCGGCATCCTCACTGATCGAGGCGAGCAGGCTGGCGTGCGCCTGGGCGCAGTCGGCCAGTACATCCTCGACCGCTTCGGCGGCTTCACCGGGCTCGGGCAGGCGTCCGCCGAGCGCCCCGGACAGAGCCACGGCACGGCTCCAGTCCACCCACTGGCCGAGGCGATCGGTCAGGGCGGGACTGGTGGCCGGCATCGCGCCGTCGCTGAGACGGGCGAGCAGGCGGAGGAACTCCGGTCCACCCAGGACCGGCTGCGCTGCGTTCGCCATCAAGGGGTGAGGGGCCAAAAACCATTGATTTTACAACCAGATGACCCCGGTTGGATGAAGGCGGGGCGGGGCGGGGGCGCCCGCAGGCGCGACAAGGCTTAGAATGTCCGGCTGCACCCATCCCGTTCGACCCCTGGAGTTCCCCAATGACCGTTGCGCAGTTCTACCCGATCGGCACCCCCGGACAGCCCTGGGGCGACGCGGAACGCGCACAGTGGCGGGCCCGCCAGCAGCGCCGGCGCAGCTACCACGACGACGTGGTGGCCGCGCTCGAGCGCCTGGACGACAGCTTCGATGTGATCCAGTACGGCCAGCTGGACTATGCGCCGGACCATTACCCGCTGTTCGCCGTGGTCAACCACGACTGGAACCCGGCGCTGCCGACCGCGCTGATCACCGGTGGCGTGCATGGCTACGAGACCAGCGGCGTGCACGGTGCCCTGCAGTTCCTGGAGCAGCAGGCGGAGCGTTACCTGGGCCGGCTGAACCTGATCGTGGCGCCGTGCGTCAGCCCGTGGGGCTACGAGCGCATCCAGCGCTGGAACCCGGACGCCATCGACCCCAACCGCAGCTTCCGTGACGGCGGCCAGATCGTGGAAGCCGCCGCCCTGATGGCTTGGGTGGCCGAGCGCAAGCCGAACCTGCTGGTGCACCTGGACCTGCACGAGACCACCGACAGCGACCTGCAGGAGTTCGATCCGGCGCGTTGTGCCCGCGACGGCAAGCCATTCGAGCGCGACACCATTCCGGATGGTTTCTACGTGATCGGCAACAGCGAAGATCCGCAGGCCGAGTTCCAGAAGGCATTGATCACCGCCGTGGCCCCGGTCACCCATATCGCCCCGGCCGATGCCGAAGGCAACCTGGTCGGCCTGCCGCTGCAGTCGCCGGGCGTGGTCTGGGGTGAATCGCGTTCGATCGGCGCCTGCGCCGGCTTCACCGACGCGCGCTTTGCCACCACCACCGAGGTCTACCCGGACAGCCCGCGCACCAACCCGCAGGAATGCAATGACGCCCAGGTGGCGGCGGTGTGTGCGGGCCTGGATTTCGCCCTGGCGGCGCAGTAGCGCGCCAGGTTCCGGGCAGCGACCGGCATCAGCCGGCGCCTTTCTTTGGACGGTGAGGTGGCCACAGCCGGCGAAGCCGACGCGCGGCAACCTGCGAACACATCCAGATCGTGCTGGTACACCCCGCTGTTGACCGCGAACAGGCCCAGCAGCGAGTGGAAGAGGTTGTCGTGGCTGTGCGCCCGGTGCAGGGCATTCTGGTGCAGGCAGGCCAGGTCCAGGCCTGCGTTGCGGCTGAATTCCGGTGAGAACCACATCACCATCGGCACCTGGGTCTGCTCGCGCGGGGCGATGAAGTAGGGCGTGCCGTGCAGGTACATCCCGCGTTCGCCCAGCGACTCGCCATGGTCGGACACATAGATCAGTGCGACATCACGCTGGTCCGCATAGCCCTGCAGCAGGTCGATGGCCTTGCCCAGCAGGTGGTCGGTGTGGACCAGAGTGTTGTCGTAGGTGTTGACCAGCGCCTCGTTGCTGCAATGCTGGATCTGGTTGCTGTCGCAGGTCGGGCTGAAAGCCCGCGACGCTGCGGGATACCGTTCAAAGTAGGTCGGCCCATGACTGCCGAGCTGATGCAGCACGATCAGGGCATCGCCGTTGATGGCATCGATGCGTGCGCCCAACTGGTGCAGCAGCACGTCGTCGTAGCAGGTGCCGTCGGCGTTGACGCACTGGCCGGCCACCTTCAGCGCAGGCATGTCCTCGGTCGGTACGCGTTCGCACACGCCCTTGCAGCCGCCGTTGTTGTTGTTGCGCCAGAGCACGCTGATGCCGGTGCGCTGCAGGATGTCGAGCACGTTTTCCTCGGTTGCGGCGCGCACGTCGTCGTACTGGCCTCGGGTCATCCGCGAGAACATGCACGGCACCGAGATGGCCGTGGCGGTCCCGCATGAGGAGACATCATTGAAGCTGATGACGCCTTCCTTGCGCGAGAGCCGGGGATTGGTCGCGCGTGGGTAGCCGTTGAGCTGGAAGTTCTGTGATCGCGCGGTCTCGCCGACGACCAGGATCACCAGCTTCGGGCGCGGGCCCGGCGCGCGCCGTGCGTCCATGCCAATCGCGCGCAGCGGTTGCTGGCGGGTGCTGTAGAGGCTCTTCAGGTAACCGTGGGTATGCCGCACCACGTTCAACGGCAGCACCTGGTCGCGGATGTAGCGGTTGTTGCGAAGCAATGACGAATAGTCCTTGTAGAACGCAAAGCCGATCGCCAGCAGCACCATCATGGATACCAGGACGTTGACTGGCCACACCAGGAACGAACGTATCGAGCCCGCCCCGCTGGCGGTGCGCATCAGGACCAGCCCGGTCGCGGGCAGCCCGCCCAGCGCCAGCAGGGTCAACAGCAGTGGCAGCGACAGATAGGCGTTCAGTTCAGCCTGGTTGGTCTCGAACACGTTCTGCACCATGCTGCGATCGATCAGCACGTTGTAGTGCAGCATGAAGTAGCTGCAGGCGGCGCTGACGACAACGAGCAGCACCAGCAGCGGCCTGCGCAGGAACGGCAGTGCCAGCAGTGGCGTCAGCAGCAGGTTGAACAGGCAGAAAAGCACCACCGGCAAGCTGGCCAGGAACAGCACGCTGCGCAGGCTGTTGAGGTCGATCAGCCCCCACAGCGTCTTCCAGAGGGCGATGTTTCCAATCGTGGTGAAGAACATTGCGGTGGCCCAGACCAGAACGATCGGATGGGGCCGTGGAAAACGGCGGCGTTGACGCACGAGCAGGTTCCGTGGAGCGGGAGTGCGCGCAGTATCGAAACCGCTTTATCAGGAAGTTGTCAGGTTGGGCGGACTAGCCCAGCAGGATCACGCCCCACACCGCGCCCACCATCAACAGTGCGGTGGTCTGCGCGGCGCTGCCCATGTCCTTTGCGTTCTTGGACAGTGGATGCCGTTCCAGTGAGATGCGATCGACCACTGCTTCGATGGCCGAGTTGAGCAGTTCCACCAGCAGGCCGATGAAGCAGACCGCCAGCACCAGCGCCCGTTCGAGCTTGCTGATGTCCAGCACGAACGCTGCAATGATCAACAGCGCGTGCAGAAGCAGCAGTTGGCGAAAGGCCGCCTCGCCGCGGAAGGTGGCGATGAAACCATCGCGCGAATGGATGAGGGTGTGGAAGATGCGGCTCAGGCCGCTCTTGCCGTGCGGGTACTTGCCGCTGTCCTTGGGGTGCTGCATGCCGTTTCCGCCGTGAAGTGAGCAATCCCCAGCATGTGCAGGCGCGCGTCAGGAAACCGTCAGATGGGCCACTCCAGTCTGAACCGGCAGCCCTGCTGCGAGGAACGCACCGTCATCCTCCAACCCAGGTGCTCGACGATGCGCTGCACGATGGACAGCCCCAGTCCCTCGCCACTGTGCGGGCTGCCGGGCACGAAGCGCTGGAACTGCTGTGGGTCGATACTGGAGGGCAGGCCGGGTCCGGTGTCGGCGACGGTGAGTGCGGTGTCGTGGAGGGTGATCCTCACTTCGCCCCTTTCGGTGTACTGGCAGGCGTTGCGCAGGAGGTTCCAGATCACGCTGTGCGCCAGATCTGCGTTGGTGTCCAGCACGGCGTCATGCCGGGCATCAAACGCAACGATCACCGGCTTGCCGGAAATCCACGGCTGGCAGCGCTCCATGCAGGATTCGATCAGCGGGCGCAGGGCCACCTTGTTGCGCGGCACGGTACTGGGGGCGCGTGAGAGCAGCAGCAGGCAGGTCAGCTGGCGCTGCATCTCCTGGGTGGTGCGCAGGATGCGCTCCGCGCTGGGAACCAGGTGGCTGTCGGCCGGAAGCTGGCAGGCGAGCGTCTCCGCAGCACCGCCGATGATGGCCAGCGGCGTGCGCAGCTCGTGGCTGGCATCGCCGCTGAAGCACTGTTCGCGATGCAGGAACCGTTCGAGCTCGTCACTGTGCCGCGCGAAGGCGCGGGCGAGTACACCGATCTCATCGCGCGCGGTCTGGTAGGGAAAGGGCTTCTGGCCGTCCTGCACCGCGTCCGCCAATCGCGTGATGGGTGCGATGACGTGCGTCGCTACCTTGCGGCCGATCAGGAAGGCGCCGAGCACGCAGATCGAAATGACCAGTGCCGCAAAGGCGTTGATCAGGTGTTCCAGATAGCCATAGTGCGCCGCATCCTGCAGCAGGTAGTAGCGCTGGTCGCCGTTGTTGAAGACGCTCAGGTGCCACTCGTTGGGCGCCTCTTCGCCGTGATGGCCCGGGCCGTACTGGCGCAGCACGACAGGCGCGTCATGGGCATCGAACAGCTGGGTCCCCGGTGGCAGGGCGGGGCGTTGGCCACGAGCCAGCGCGGCCTGCAGCCTTTCCACTTCACCGTGCTGGGTCCGCGCGACGACAGCAGCCCGGACCTGGTCGTAGTCGACCTGTTCGGCCAGAACGATGAAACCCATGGCACCGGCCATCAACAGCACGAACGAGATCGTGATGCGGGCACGCAAGCTCAGGCGGCGGTAGAGGGAGGCAGGGCTCACGCCTGCATGCGCCAGCCGACGCTGTGCACCGTGGTGATCAGCGCGGCGTCGAAGCTGCGGTCCACCTGCAGGCGCAGCTCATGGATGTGTGTTCGCAGCGCGCCGCTGTCCGGTGGCTCGTCGCCCCAGACCAGGTATTCCATCTCCTGCTTGCGCACCACGGCGGGCGCCGCGCGCACCAGGCACATCAGCAGCTTGTGCGACGTGGGTGTCAGCGCAATGCAGCGGCCTTGCCGCCAGGCCTGCGGCGAGCGCGTGTCCACCTGCAGATCCTTCCACGCCAGCACGCTCTGGACCTGGCGGCCCTGGGCGCGTCGTATCAGGGCCTTGATCCGCGCATCCAGTTCCGTCAGCGAAAACGGTTTGACCAGGTAGTCATCCGCGCCCAGGGCCAGGCCCTGCACGCGGTCTTCGACCGGATCGCGCGCGGTCAGCATCAGGATCGGTACCGGGTTCTGGAACTCCTGGCGCAGCTTCTGGCACAGCGTCATGCCGTCCAGCCGGGGCAGCATCAGGTCCAGCAGGATGGCGTCGTAGTCGTGCTGCGTGGCCCGGCGCAGTCCGCTGGCGCCGTCGCGGGCGTCGTCCAGGACGTAGCCCAGCGGTTCAAAGAAGGCATACAGATTGGCAACCAGCTCGGGGTTGTCTTCGATGATCAGCAGGCGGGTCATGGCGTGCGTCCTTGCGCGTGGCCGAACTCTGCCCGATCTCTTGCCGGATGCCAATGCCCTGGCTGAATGGATCGCAATCGGCAATCGGCAATCGGCGCTCAGCGTCCTCAAGCGACGTTCAATCGGCCGGGCTGCGTGAGTCGCGGATCGAATAGATCACCGAAAAGATCTTCCAGCCCTGTTCGGTGCGGATCAGCTGCCACATTTCCTTGCCCCAGTTGGTCTTCACCCCATCGTCGTGGAAGCTGTAGTCGAACGACACCGAGGCCACGTCGCCGTCTGTCTCGATCTTCGTGTTGGAGAACTTCTCCTCCTTCGGCTTCGGCGAGGCCACCGCTCCATCGATCAGCGCGATGAAGTTGTTGGCGGGAATCTGCCGCACCTTGATCGCATCGGGCTTGGCCTTGCGGATGTCCTGCAGGCGCACGTCCTCGGAAACATACTGCCAGCCGATGTCTTCCGGCTTGTCCGAAAAGAACAGGTCCATGTAGGTCGGCTTGTCCTTGTTGATCAGCGAGGTCCGGAAGGATTCGACAACCTGTTCGATCGCTTCGATGTCGGCGGGGGCGTTCTGCGCGGCGTAGGCCGGCAGGCACGCCGCGAGAGAGAGGGCGAGGGCGGCGAGGCGTGCACGCGCGTTGGGCATCATGGGTTCCTGAGAAGAGGGGCGGCGGTGCGGGCGCATCACCGTGCGTAGGTTCGCCAGAAGAGCACGCGGTCTTCGGTCCTGTTGATGGCGACGAAGACCGATTTTCCGGATTCAGGTGCGCAGCGAAAGACGCGGTACGACGCGCTGAGCGTCGCGTCGCCAGGCCACCAGTGTCGATTGAACGCAACAGGATCGCTGTCGTTGAATATGGTTGCCTGGCAATCCGCAGGCAGCTGCAGTGGTATCGCAGGGGGCTTGGTGAAGGCCAGCGCGCTGGTGTTCGAGTCGAGGTCGTGTACCTCGCGCAGGTCGGTCGCCTCGTGGGGTACCCAATCGGGAATCCATCCCTTGTTCACCATGTCGGCGTCAAGCGCCTCGCACAGAGTGTCGAACGAACTGTCCATCACCAGTCCGCAGGCGCCGAGCGCGCTACAGAATGTCACGACGATGGCGCGCCTGGCCATTCCGGCGGGGCTAGTCATCGTCGTCCTCTTCTCCGGAAAGCAGCCTACCCAGTTCTTCCGGTGGCAAGCGCTTGAGCCGCGCTTCCAGTTTCCGATCGTACGGCCGGTCGTTGGGTCCGGTATGGCGCTGCGCCTTGCGCGCGTACTGCTGCATGAACAGGCCGATCTCCTGCGCGATCCTGTCCTTCCGGCGCTTGCCTGCCATCGACGGGCGTCCCTGTGTTCATCCTGAATCATCGGTCGGCGCACGCTAGCACGGATGCCGGGCGCTGCAACAGGCCCGCTTGTCGAGGTTTGACGTTGAAGAAGGTCTGCGCGGATGATGCGCGGGCGCGAGGCGCGAGGCGCGGGAGGGGGTCTGTCAATGAGGACACTGATGGGGGGGGCTTGCCGGCCTGTTCGTGGCGTACGTTGCCAGTTGCTCGGCGATCTCAGTGTGGCATTCCCACGCGCTTGCCTCGGTCCCGGTCGGGGCGAGCAGGGCCTAGGTACTGCGGGTGCTGGGGCAACCTGACGTGGTGGAGCATGCCGGTGCTCCCTTTACCCGCTATGCCAGCAGTGGATGCGGGGTCGCTGTGCGCAGCGATGGTGGTATGAGAACCGGCTGGGCCTGGATACCCAAGCCTGGTCGGTGGAGTTGGCTGCTTCCGATCACGTGCTCGTAACGTCGCGCTTGACATCACTGTAGAAGACCGCGACAAGCGCATGCGTATCCATCGACCTTTCATCTTCATCGCAAGCTTGGCCCTGATGGCGTCGTGCGGGCTGATGGGCGTAATGGTGCTCATTTATGGCTTCAACGAGCACGGCCTGAGCTGCGGCAGGCTGTGCTCACTGGAGATCTCCATCCGCCTGCTCTTTGGTGATCGGGGATTCGAAATACTGGTTGCGATGGGGCTCGTTGCCGCGGCGCTGATGGTCGGGCATATCGCACTGCGGGAGGGCATGCATGCCGGGCGGCAGCGGAGGCATGTGGGGCGCGGTGGGCGCAAACACCCCCGACCGGAGCGACCCCGGTCGTAGGGTGTCTGCACCGGGGTAAATCGCTCCATGTCGGACGCTGCAGGTCGCTTCAGCGATGCAGGGCGTCGATGATCAGCCCGGTGGCGATCTCCACCAACAGGTACTCGTTGTCGGACTGGCGCACCCAACGCCGGTCGCGGCCCGGCTCGCGCAGGTCATAGCGCGCGTAATCGTCTACCCAGTAGCGGCGGTCCACTTCGGCCCACGGCAGGCGCTCGCCACGTCGCCAGGCCTTCTTCTGCCAGCCCGGCGGCGGCGCATCACGGTTATGCGGGCCGCCCGCATGCGGTGGCGGGCCGTTGCCGCGGGCGTGGTGCGGCGGATCGGCGAAGGCGGGCGCTACGGCGAGTGCTGCGGCCGAGCCCACGGCAATGGCAAGAAGACGTATGGATGTCATCGGGATGCCTCCGTCATGGCCGCGATATGCGGCGCTGTGAGCGCGAATATAGGGCAGGCCGTGTGAATGAATACGGATGTGGACAGGGCTTTCATGAACAGATCGGGTAGCGGCTGCTGCTGCGAAGACGACGTCAGCGGGCCGCACCAATGGCGACGGCCCCTGCAGCCCAACCGCCACCCACTGACAGGAACACATCCATCTGACGGTCGACCCGCTCCGCGCGGGAGGCCGCCAGTGCGGACTCCGCATCTGCCAGCGCGGCCTGGGCCGAAAGCACGTCGAGAAAATCGATCCTGCCGAAGCGGTAGAGCTGCTGTGCCTGTCCGGCTGCGCGCGCCGCGTCCCCGCGCGCCTGCGCCAGGCTGCGCTCGCGTTCAAGCTCCTGCGTGCAGGCAGAAAGCGCGGTCTCGGTCTGGCGCAGTGCCTGCAGCACGATGCCGTCAAAGGAAGCAAGAGCGGCATCCACATTGGCGCCGGCCGCCGCGATGCGGGCCTTGGCCACGCGGCGGTTGGGCCAGTGCCATGAGAGCAGCGGCCCGACGCTCGCCCCGAAACCGTCGGCCGAAAACAGCTGCCCTCGCGTGCCTGCTGTGCCCAGGGATGCGCCCAGGGTGACCCGCGGATAAAGTTCCGCGGTCTCTACGCCGATCATCGCCGTGGCCGCGGCAAGGCTCCGCTCGGCGGCACGTATGTCAGGGCGCCGCTGGAGCAGCTGCCAGCCCTCACCGACCGGCAGCGCCTGCTCCAGCTCCGGGGGGCGCGGGCACGCTTCCGCCTCCCTCGGATAGTCCGCCGGCACCCTGCCCATCAATGCGGCCAGTTCGAACAGTGCGGCCTGACGTTCGGCCAGCAGGTGCGGTATCCCCGCCGCGCTGCGGTTGACGGCGGCACCGGCACGGCTGACATCGAAGTCCGTTCCTCGGCCGCCTGCGGCGAGGCGGCGGGTTGCCTCCAGCGTGGCGCGCTGTATCGCCAGCACCTGCCGGGTCGCAGCGAGCGTGTGATTGCTTGTGCAGATCTGGAAATAGGCACGGGTGACGGCAGCAGCGACGACCACGCGGACCTGGTCGCGTGCCGCAGCGACGGCCTCGGCGTCCGCGTTGGCGGCTTCGATGCCGCGGCGGATGCCGCCTGCAAGATCCAGTGGATAGGAGAGGTGAAGGCCCAGCGCATACGACTGCGGCGCGGCCGGCGCTTGGGCGTAGCCACCTGTATGGGTGAGCGTGCCCGATGCATCCACGTCGGCTTGCACGGCACCGCGCGCGCGGTACTCCAGCACGGTTGCGCTGGCGCGCCGAAGGTTGGCATCGGCGGCGCGCAGGTCGGTATTGGCCGCCAGTGCTTCGCGTACGTAGGCGTCAAGCCGGGGGTCGCCGTACAGGTGCCACCATCGATCTGGTGGCGCGTCCTGGCTGAACGATGCCTCCTGGCCCGAGACGAACGCCCGCGCCACCTGGGGGGAGGCCGCGACCGCATTCGCAGGCAGGTGATAGTCGGGGCCGGATACGCAGGCCGTCATGGGCAGCAGCAGGGCAAGCAGCCCACCGCGTAGTGTTCGCACGCTCACTTGCAGGCTCCCGGTGCCGAGGGTGTGATGGTCACACTCGCAGTGCGACCCACGATCAGGCGGATATCCGACGGCGCATCATCGATGCGGATGCGTACCGGGATGCGCTGCGCCAGCCTCACCCAGGTATAAGTTGGCGCCACGGCGGGCAGCAGGTTGTGTGTGCTTGAGCGCTGATCGTCGGCAATGCCGGCGGCGATGGTATCCACGTGTCCGCGGACGTCGTGGTTGTCGCCCATCAGCCGGGCCACGGCGGCATCCCCCTCGGTGATGCAGGCCAGTTTGGTTTCCTCGAAGTAGCCCTCGATACGCAGGCTGCCGGTGTCGATCAGCGCCAGTGCCTGCGCACCGGGTTGCAGGTAGTCGCCCGCGTGCAGGTCGAGGTTGGTGATGATGCCATCGGTGGTTGCGCGCACCTCGGTGCGTTGCACGTTGAGCTGGGCAACGCGCTGTTCGGCCCGTGCCTGCGCCAGCGCGGCCAGCTCGGTATCGACCTTGGCGGCATTGCGTTCGCGGGTTTCCGAAGCGACCAGGTTGCCAAGTGCGTTGTCCCGCGCCGATTCGCGGCGGGCCAGCGCCAGCGTGGCATGCGCGCTCCTGACCGCCGCGTCTGCCTTCTCCAGCGTGGCGGCGAAGCGTGGCTGATCGAGCACCAGCAGCAGCTGGCCGGCACTGACCCGCTGATTGTCGTGCACCAGCACCTGGGTGACCAGCCCCCCCATGTCCGACGCAACGCGCACCACATCGGCGCGCACCCGCCCATCCCGCGTCCACGGGCGCATTTCGTAACGATTCCAGAGGGAGAACGCGGCAATGGCGGCAAGCGCACACACGCCCAGAGTTGCGCTCCAGCGCCCGATGACAGCAAGCAGGTGTTTCATTTCATTTCTCGAGCAGGGGCGAGAGCCGGATCATCAGCTCCGCCAGGATCACGAACAGGGACAGGCCCACCAGCGGCCGCGCGGCGAACAGCCGGTACAGACCGAGGCTGGCGAGCAGGCGTGAAGTCAGTATCGACAGCACCAAGGCGGCAGCGGCCACGGCGAGCAGGCCGGGAATGTGCACGCCATCAATGGAAAGATCAGAGAGCATGCGGTCAGTGCCGATGGGTGAGCGGTGAGGCCAGCAGGTCGCGGCGCAACCCGCTGAGCAGGTGCAGCAGATTCCCTCGATCGGCCTCGGCGATGGCTGTTGCGGCCTCGCGCATGCAGTCCAACAACTTCAGAAGATGGGCATCGACACTGCGTGGCGCGTGGGCGCGAACCCTGAAATGTGCGGCGACGCGTTCGACCAGCGCCGCGTGTAGCGCCCGAACGTGCGGGTTGTCCAGGTACTTGTCCAGTGTGCGGAGTTGGCTGGATGCATGTGCCGCACGAACGTCCGCAAACAATACCCGCAGCTCGTGTACTGCGCTGGAACGGCCCTGCAACCTTGGAGCGAGCAGCCCGATGCGATCCAGCATGCGGCTGAGCCAGGCGCGGGTCACATCACCTCGTCCGGCGGTGTGTCGTGCGATATCCCGACGGATCGAATGCTCCAACCGTGCGCGGTTGCGGCCCGCGTCGGCGGTCTGGAACAGCTGCATGCTGCACAGTGCCACCGTCGTACCCACGAACAGCGCAACGCTGTTGTTGAGTGCGCCGACGATGTTGACCGAATTGGTCGCGCCCAGGCCTGCGATGATCGGGAAGGTCAGTACCACGCCCAGGGCGGCCATGATGAAGGGCGGCCGGGCCAGGAACGATCCGCACAGCAGCAGCACCGGCGCGAGCGCGGCAATCAGGCCGGTGATATCGGACAACGCGGGGAAGATCAGCAGACCGTAGAGCAGGCCGACGGCCACGCCGATGCACGATCCCACCAGGTAGCGCATGACATGCGGTGCCGGCGCTTCGATCGTGCCGAACAGCACGCACGCCGTGCCGATGATGGATACCGCCGTGGCGCCCTCCGACCAGCCGGTGACGATCCACAGAACGCAGCTCAGCAGGATGCCGGCGAACGCGCCCAGCGCGCTGCGCAGGGCAAGCCGATGATCCCGGTGAAGTACCGCACCCTGCACATGTCGCGCAAGGCGGGCAGGCACATGCCGACGCCAGTCGGGACGGGCAGTGTGCAGTTGCGCCCGCAGCACGCGGCAGTCGGCGTGGGCGAGGTCGAGCTCGGCCTGTTGCGCGGCGAGGCCGGCCTGCAGCAGATCGCGCCAGCCCGTTGCATCCATCGCGCCGGCCTGTGGTGAACGCAGTCGGTCGATGGAATCTTCCACCGCGCTGGACAGCATCAGGACGTCCAGCATCCGGTCGTGCAGGGCGCGCAGGATCTGCACCTGCGCCACGCCGTGGGCGCTGTCGTAGGGCAGGTGGATCGACAGCACATGCAGCTCGAGCAGGTCGGCGGCCACTTTCGAGCGGTCCGTCGCCAGTACCGTGTCCGATGCACCGGCGCGCATGTCCCGTGTCCATCGTTCCGCATCATCCAGCACGGCAGCAACCCGCGCGTGCACGCGCATCGAGACCCGGCGCGGCAGCACCAGCGCATGTACCAGCGTTGCAGCCAGGATGCCGATGGCGATTTCCTGCACCCGCGTGATGGCAATGGTGAACACGTCTCCCGGCACCATCACCGCAGGAAATCCAATCAGGCTGGTGGTATAGCCGGCCAGCAGGAACGCATAGGCACGTGGCGTGCGGTCGAGCATCGCCAGATACAGGCACAGCGCCATCCACGTGGCGAGTGCGGCGCTCAGCACCAGGGGGGCATTGGCGAAACGTGGCACCAGCACGACGGTGGCGACGGCCCCGCCCACGGTACCGAGCAGGCGGAACAGGCCGCGGCTGAGCGTTGCCCCGGAAAAGGGCTGTGACACCAGATAGACCGTGCCGATCACCCAGAACGGGCGATTCAGGCCGACCCTCAGAGAGACATACAGCCCCAGCGACGCGGCGAGCAGGCATTTGAGCGAGAACAGCAGCGCTTCCTGATCGGTCCTGAGGGCAGGGTTTTTCAACCGGGCAAATGCCTGGCGCATGTAGGGGCGGAACGGGGTGGGGGAGTGCATGCGGCTCATGCTAGTGATCGGCCGCACTGGCGAATTTCGCTACAATGACAATCAATCGCTAAAACCGGTCAATGTGAGAATGGCTCGCATTTCGCTCCCCGGCTTTGACCTGGACCCGGACGAGACCGATCGCCCGGCGGTCGCCAGCCGCCTGCAGGTGGCCGAGCACGACGCGGAGATTCCCGTGCATGAGCACCGCAAGGGTCAGCTCATTCTTGCGCTGCATGGGGCGGTGACCTGCGAAGTGGCCAATGCGTTGTGGATCGTGCCGCCCCAGTGTGGCGTCTGGATTCCGGGTGGCATGCCGCACAGCAACCGCGCCACCGCCAACGCGCGCCTGTGCTACCTGTTCGTCGAGCCCGGCATTGTCGATCTGCCCATGCAATGCGTGACGCTGGCGATCTCCCCGATGCTGCGCGAGATGATCCTGCACCTGGCCGACGCGCCGCTGGACTACCCGCATGGCAGCCACACCGACCGGCTGGCGCGGGTGTTGCTGGACGAGCTGGTGCAGATGCCGGCCGAGCATCTGTCGCTGCCGGTCAGCCATCACCCGAAGGTGCGTGCGCTGGCGGCGGCGCTGTCGGCGGATCCGGCAGACCGCAGCACCATCAGCCAGTGGGCCATGCGCCTGGCCCTGGGCGAGCGGACGTTGACCCGGCTCATCGAACGCGAAACGGGATTGTCCTTCGGGCGCTGGCGGCAGCAGTTGCATCTGCTCATCGCCATTCGTGAACTCGCCGCGGGTGCACCGGTACAACGCGTTTCCGAGACGCTGGGCTATGAGTCGGTGACGGCCTTCATCACGATGTTCAAGAAGGCGCTTGGCCTTTCCCCGGCGCGGTACTTTGCCGTGCGGCTGCGCGGGCAGTAGCGGGGAACAACGGGGGAAGCCGTTGCCTGGAACGTGCGCGATATCCAGGGCCGCATCAGCCAGATCGGCCTGACCCGGCCCGGCCAAGCCCGCCAGATCGTGGTGAACAACGTGACCTATGCGGCCTTCGGACCGGCGACCGGTTGGACTTATGGCAACGGCCGCCAGTTGCAGCGCCCGCTGGACCTCGACTATCGCCCGCAGGCGGTGCACGACCCGGCGGCAGGCGGCCTGTCGCTGGGCTACGGCTATGACCCGGTCGGCTCGGTCACCGAGCTGAAGAACGGCACGGGCTCGACGGTGCTGGCCAAGTACGCCTACGACACGCTGGGTCGCCTGACCCAGACTCAGGACGGCGCGACTGGCACGCCGATCGAAACCTATGCCTACGACGCCACGGGCAATCGGACCGCGCTGACCATCTCGGCAGGCACCGCCAGCTACACCTATCCCGCAACCAGCCACCGGCTGACCGCCGTGGATGGCGAAGCGCGCACCCAGGACGCGGTGGGCAACACCACCAGCATCGGCAGCAAGACGTTCATCTACAACGATGCGAACCGCATGAACGCGGTGAGGCAGGGTGATGCCGTGCTGGAAAGCTACGGTTACAACCATCGCGGCGAGCGCGTGCTGCGTACCCCGGCCGGTGGCGCAGCGCAGATCACGTTTTACGACGAGGCTGGGCAGTGGCTGGGCAACTACTCGGCCACGGGCCAGGCGCAGCAGCAGGCCATCTGGTTGGACAACTACCCGGTGGCGCTGATCAATGGGCAGAGTACCGGCGTGCCGGAACTGGCCTACGTCCAATCAGATCACCTGGCACACCGCGCGTTGTGATCGACCCGGTGCGGAATGTCTCGATCTGGGAGTGGAGCAACAAGAGCGAAGTATTTGGCAACCAGATTCCCAGCGCCGATCCGGACGGCGATGGCGTGGCATTCGAGTTGGCGCTGCGATTCCCGGGCCAACAGGCGACGGATGCGAGTGGGTTGTTCTACAACTACCAGCGGGAGTATGACCCTGCGGTGGGTCGTTATTCGCAGAGTGATCCGATTGGGCTCGCAGCGGGGCCAAATACCTTTGGCTACGCGATGGGAAATCCGATGAGTTGGATTGACCCTGAGGGCTTGGAAGTACTTGTATGTAGTCAGCCGGCCTTTGGAGTATCCAACAATCCAATTGATCACCAATGGATTCGTACGGATACAGTTGAGGCAGGCATGGGTGGCACTCGTGGAAACGTACCTGGTAACGACAGTGGAGACATGCCAGGCGATCCCGTGCAGGTGACCAACCATGTCGGTCGTAGCAATGAGCCTGGAGCATCATGCAAAGTGGTTAAAAATGTCGACGAAGCGAGAGTCAATTCCCAGCTTCAGATAGGGAGATCACTTGGTAGGTGGGGGCCTGCCAACCATTGCCAATCATTTGTAGCCAAGACACTTTGGAATGCTAGTACAGTCGAACTGCAGCAAGAGCAGAACAAACGATTGCTCAACTCGAAGGTTCCTGGGCTGAGGTAGGTATGAAGAGATACATGACATGCGTCCTGCTGGCGTCACTTTCTTCGGCATGTGCGGATCAGAAGCAGGGCGCAACGACGAATTCGTTCGACGATGAGCGGATAGAATGTGTTGAGCCCGCTCGACTGAAGACCGAGCCGTGGGGAAAAGCGGGCTCTTTGAAGGGGTGCGAGATTGCTGATGGTCCATTTGTCGCCGCAGATGATGGGTATATTCGTATGCGTGGACAGTTTAAGAATGGGCATAAGGCCGGTGTGTGGCGATGGTACGACCGAAGTGGAAATGTCACTAAAGAAGTCAATTACTCACAGTAGTCTTTGCGGGGGAGGCTGGATGCAGTGCCCTGAAGGACATCCCGTGCCCAGATTCCTCACCCCCGACGAGGTCTCCCTCATCCACAGGCTGCTGCCCGAGACGAACGAGCTGTCCGAACGGTTGTTGAAGGATCTGGCGCTCGCCCAGGTGGAGGACGTGGAGGTCGTCGGATTCGGAGGCGTGGTGTTCCTGTCCAGCACGACCCAGGTCTTCGGAAGCGACATTGCCACTGCAATGCTTGCCGATGCCGACGGCGTGCCGGTGAGAGTCACCCTGTGCCTGGACAATCACGATCAGCTCTTCGAGCTGGAGCTGTGCAAAGTGGACTTCTCACCGATCATCGGGGTCGATCTGAGGAGCGCTTTCAGCGAGCACTGACACCTGCTGAAAGTGGTCCTCGCCGAAGGGCGTGGCGCATCGCGTTCACCCTTCGGGCTGCAACCGCCCCACCGCCTGCGCGCACAACGACTGGCAGGCCATGACCAACCCCTCCATCACCCGGTCGCCCACGTACTCTTCCGGTTCGCCATTCTGCCGGGTGCGTTCGGCCGCCAGCAGCATTTCCAGCACCACCCGCAACCCGGTCAACGCGCAATCGGCGTCGGCCAGGGCGAGGCGGCGGCCGGGCAGCTGGTGACGCTCCGGCCACGGTTGCCCATCGGCCGCCGCACCGGAGCCGATGCGGTGGAGATTGGCAATGAAGGTGTTCCTGTCCACTGTTGGCGCAGCCTGTGGCGAACCGTCATCGCCGGCGGCGCTGCGGTAGGCGTGCAGATGCGGGAAGTCCGATTCGTTCATGGCGAGGCTCCGTGCAGGGCAATCGGTAGCCGCCACTCGAAAGGTGGCGGGCGGTACGTGGTTCGAATCCGGGTTGGCCTCAAGCCGGCGGGCGCGAACGCCCCCAACGCACCGCCCGCCATAGCCGGCAGACGGATTGCCAGCCGGCGCCACGCATGGTGACGCCGGCTGGCAAGCGCACTTACTCAAGGCCAACACGGGATTCGAAGCCCGGCCACCCTTTTCCGGTGGCACGCCATCTGAGCCCCTGGCGCTGTGCAATGCCAATCAGAAGAGTTGCAAACATCACTCGATTGGAGACGCTTTTGACATTGTCCTACGCTGTTAAGCCCCGCCAGTGCTGGCTGGCGTAGTGATCCGCCCGCAACGTGCAATCTGCGACATGTGTCCAGGTTGTCACGGCGAACGGGACGGGCGGGGAGGGCCTATCACGACAGGCGGTGCCAATTCAGGCTGCGTGCCTCCCGGGTTGACGCTTTCAACGCCCCAGCGCACTCTGCGGGTTGGGGTCGACAACCCGTTCAGGGGCAGGGCTGCAGGGTGGTACCAGGAGGCGGAACAGCGATGAGCCAACTCACCGACAGCTTCGGACGCAGCTTTCCGTACCTGCGCTTGTCGCTCACCGAAGCCTGCAACTTCCGGTGCAGCTACTGCCTTCCCGACGGGTACCAGGCCGACGGCCGCCCGCGTTTCCTGCAGGTGGATGAGATCGGCCGCTTGGTGCGGGCCTTTGCCGCGCTGGGCATGAGCAAGATCCGCCTGACCGGTGGCGAGCCCAGCCTGCGCAAGGATCTGGACGAGATCATCGCCACCGTGGCGGCGGTGCCGGGCATCCGCAAGGTGGCCATCACCACCAATGGCACGCTGCTGCCGCGGCGCCTGCCGGGTTGGCACCGGGCAGGCCTGACTGCGCTGAACGTGAGCATGGACAGCCTGCAGCGCGAGCGTTTCCACACCATCACCGGCCACGACCGTCTGCCAGAGATCCAGCAGGGTCTTGCGCTGGCGCAGGCGCTGGGCCTTTCGGCAATCAAGCTCAACGCAGTGCTGCTGCGCGGCCTGAACGACGACGAGCTGCCGCAGTGGATGGAGTACCTGCGCGATCGCCCCTTCAGCGTGCGCTTCATCGAACTGATGCGTACCGGCGACAACGAAGCCTATTTCCAGCGCCACCACCTGCGCGCCGACGTGGTGATCGAGCAGCTGCTGGCGGCTGGCTGGCACGAGCGCCCGCGCGCCGCCGATGCCGGCCCGGCGCGCGAGTTCGGCCACCCCGACCATCGCGGCAGCATCGGCATCATCGCGCCGTACTCGCGTGACTTCTGCAAGGGCTGCAACCGCCTGCGGGTGACCGCCAAGGGCGACCTGCGGCTGTGCCTGTTCGGCGAGTTCGGCGTGCCGCTGCGCCCGCTGCTGCAGCGCGACGAGGACCACGACGCGCTGCTGGCACGCATCACCACCCAGCTTGGCCTGAAAGCGGCCGGGCATGGACTGCACCAGGGCCAGACCGGGCTGACCCCGCACCTGGCCTCCATCGGAGGATGAGCAACACGATGAGTGGGGAATTGAATGCGGCCTTCCACATGGCCGATGTCCGCAACAAGCGCATCAGCCGCCGTCGTGCGGTGGCGGTGGGCGAGCTTCATGCCGGTCCGGTGGCCTATCCGCTGATTGTCGAGCGCCGCCTGCCCAAGGGCGATGCGCTGGTGATGGCCGAGATTGCCGGCCTGCAGGGCGCCAAGATGGCGTCGATGCTGATGCCGCTGTGCCATCCGCTGCCGCTGGAACTGGTGCAGGTGTTCTGCGCACCGGTGCCGGAGCGGCAGGCGATCCGCGTGTGGTGCGAGTGCGCCAGCGAGGCGCGCACCGGCGTGGAGATGGAGGCACTGGCCGGCGTCAACGCGGCGCTGCTGACCCTGTACGACCTGAGCAAGCCGGTGGAGCCGGCGCTGCGCATCGAAGGCATCCGCCTGCTGTTCAAGGAAGGCGGCAAGCGCGGGGTCTGGCTGCACCCCGACGGCATGGACGAGGCCGAGCGTGCGCGTTTCAAGCCGCGTGCACCGAAGGGGTTGGAGGGTGCGGCCTGCGCGGTGATCACACTGAGTGATCGCGCCAGCGAGGGCAGTTATGAGGATGTGTCCGGCCCGACCCTCGTGACCGGGCTGAAAAAGCTGGGTGGCGAGGTGGTGGCCGCCGAGGTCTTGCCTGATGGCATCGAGCCGTTGGCCACCCGCCTGCAGGCCTTGGCGGCCGAGGGCGTGCGCCTGTGCCTGTGTACCGGCGGCACCGGGCTGGGCCCGCGTGACCTGACCCCGGAGGCGCTGCGTTCGTTGAACGCGCGGCCGGTGCATGGCCTGGCACAGATGGTGCGGGCGCTGAGCGCGCAGCACACGCCGATGGCCTGGCTGAGCCGCGCCGAGGTGGTGCAGCTGGGCAACATGCTGGTGTTTGCATTGCCTGGCAGCCCGAAGGCGGCGGCGCAGTGCCTGGATATCCTGGCGCCGGTGCTGGGCCATGCGCTGGCGATGGTCGAGGGGGATGGCCACGCATGATTGCCTACAGTGAAGCGCTGCAGCACCTGCTGGACGCGGCCACGCCGTTGCCGGCCGAACACCTGCCGCTGCATGAGGCGGCCGGGCGGGTCCTGGCCAGTGACATCCACAGCGCGCAGTCACTGCCGCCGTTCGACAATTCGGCGATGGACGGCTTCGCGCTGCGCGCCAACGGCGCGACGTTCGAAGCTGGTACCGAGTTCGCTGTTCAGGGCTGGCAGGCAGCAGGCGATGCCGGCGCCGAAGGCGGCGAGGGTGCCTGGGAAATCATGACCGGTGCGCGCATGCCGGCAGGGCTGGATACGGTGGTACCGGTCGAGAACGTAGAAATCCTCGCCAGCGAGGATGGCCGCCCGACCCGCATTGCCCTGAAGGCATTGGTGAAGCCGGGCCAGAACGTGCGCCTGCGCGGCGAGGATGTAAGCGACGGCGAGCGCGTGCTGCAGGCCGGGCAGGTGCTGGACATCAACGCGCGCACCCTGCTGCATGCCATTGGCGTGGGCGAGGTGGCGGTGGTGGCGCGGCCAAAGGCGGCGGTGATTGCTACCGGCAAGGAGCTGGTGACCGAGGCGGCGCAGACGCTGGCATCCGGGCAGATTCGTGACAGCAACCGGCCGTATCTGGTCGGCCGCCTGCAGGCCGCCGGTGCCGAGGTGGTCTGGCAGGGCACGGTGGGCGATGAGGTGGCGGCGTTCAACGCGGTCCTGGATGAAGCGCTGGACGCGGGTGCGCAGCTGTTGATCAGCACCGGCGCGGTGTCGGCCGGCCGCTACGATTTCATTCCCGACGCGCTTCGCGGCCGGGGTGCGCGCATCGTGTTCCACAAGGTGGCGATCCGGCCGGGCAAGCCGTTGCTGTTTGCGGTGCTGCCCAATGGCGCGCTGTATTTCGGCCTGCCCGGCAACCCGGTGTCGGCTGCGGTGGGCCAGCGCTTCTTCGTCGAGCCGGTACTGCGCCGCCTGCTGGGGCTGGCACCGGAGCCGGTGTTGACATTGCCCCTGCAGACCGACGTGCGCACGCCGCCCGGCCTGCGCTTCCACGCGCGGGCGCGGGTGGAAGTGGATGCGCAGGGTCGCCTGAGTGCGCGCGTGCTGGCCGGGCAGGAGTCGTTCCGTTTGATGTCCATGCTGCAGGCCAACGCCTGGGTGGTGCTGGAAGGCGAGGGCGGTCTGGCCCCTGCCGGCACGCCGGTGCGTGTGCAGGGCTGGGGTCATCAGGACCCGGTGCAGCTGGCGAGCCAGGAGCCGTGATGAGACAGGTAAATCTGCAGTTGTTCGGCGCGTTCTCCGATCTGGATGCCAGCCGCGAGATTGCCGTGGAGGTGGCCGGCGGCACCGTGGCCGATCTGCGCCAGGCGCTGCGCGAGCTGCTGCCGCTGCGTTGGCCGGGTTTCCGTGCCGGGCTGCTGGATTACTCGGCGTTCGCCGACCAGCAACGCGTGCTGCGCGACCACGAGGCGTTGCCCGACGATGGCCGAGTGGCGATCCTGCCGCCGGTGAGCGGGGGCTGAGCGATGAGCGAGACGATCATCGCGAAGGTGGTGGACCGCGCGCAGGCGGCGATTGATCCGGCCGAAGGCATCGCGGCGGTCTCCGATCCGGGCTTCGGCGGCATCGATGTGTTCATCGGCAAGGTGCGCGACGTCAATGTGGGCCGGCGGGTGACCGGGATCACCTACGACCTGTTCGAGCCGTTGGTGCTGAACGAGTTCAAGCGCCTGGCGGCCGAGGTCGAGGCTACGTTCGGTCCGAAGTTGAAACTGTATGTGGCCCATGCCAAGGGGCGACTCGGCATCGGCGATGTGGCGGTGGTGGTGGCCGCCGGCAGCCCGCACCGCGACGAGGCGTTCCGCGCGTGCCGGCAGCTGATCGAGGTGGTGAAGCACCAGTGCCCGATCTGGAAGCAGGAGCATTACGAAGACGGCGACAGCGCGTGGAGCGAGGGCTGCAGCCTATGCCATGCAGACAGCGAAGCTTCGCACTCCCACGACCACACACATGACCATGGGCATTGACCGCGCCCTTCGGAGGGGCGCGGGACTCAGTAGATCCACGCCATGCGTGGATGAGGCCTTTCCCGCGCGTCCGGCCGACACAGCCACGCATGGCGTGGCTCTATTGCGATGACCATCAACGGCATCGTGCTGGCCGGTGGCCTGTCCAGCCGGATGGGCCGCGACAAGGCGCTGCTGCCCTGGCACGGCCGCACAATGCTGGAACACATGCGGGGGCTGTTGCTGCAGGCGGGCGCCGGGCGGGTGTGGGTGAGCGGTGACTACCCGGCGTTTGGCGGAATCCCGGACCGGGTCGCACGCTGCGGCCCGCTGGGCGGCCTCTACAGTGTCGCGATGAAGATGACTGATGGCCCCGCCTGGGTGGTGCCGGTCGATACGCCGCGGGTGACACCCGCGCTGTTGCAACGGCTGCAGGCCGATCAAGCGCGTGCCTGCACGGTGTTCGACGATGAACCGTTGCCGATGCGGTTGCCGATCGATGATCATTGCCGCCGCGTGCTGCAGGAGCTGATTGAGGATCCGACGGCGCGTCGTTCACTGCGCGCCCTGCAGGAACGCCTGGGCGTGACGCGGTTGCCACTGGCGCCGGAGGATCAGGCGTTGCTGCTCAACTGCAATACCCCGTCGGAATGGGAGTCCATCACAGCATGAAGGTCCAGCTGCAACAGCAATCGATGCGCCTGCGCGTGGATGAAGAGGAACTGGCACGACTGCTTGGCGGGGAGTCGGTGGAGAACCTGACCCGCTTCGGTGGGAGTGGCGGCTGGGGCGCCGCGGTCTCGTTGCATGCAGGCGATCAGGCCGTGCTGCTTGATGGCGGCACATTCTGCCGGTTGGTGCTGCCACGCGAAGCTGTTGAAGGGCTGGCGGGGCGGCTGCCTTGCCGCGATGGCCTGGGCTTCGGCATCGCCCTGGATGACGACAGCATGTTGCAGCTCCAGTTCGACGTGGATGTGCGAGACAGCGTGCGGCAGCGTGGCCCGCAGCGACGTTCTGAACCTGCGCCGGAGTAAGCGCAGGTTGCTCAGGGCCGGGTGACGCGCTGTCGTATGATGAGGGCCTTCGTTCCTGCGTTGCTGCAATGCCCCTGAATCCCTCCGCTCCCTCCGCGTCCCGACCGGCCACGCCCAATCCGGCAGCGGCCGATGACGGTGACGCGCTGCACTTCTGCAGTACCTGTGCGTTCTCGGACGCCTGCATGTCGCAGGGCTACGACAAGACCGCGCTGGGCGAGCTTCATGTGCTGGTCGATCATGTGGGTCCGTTCCAGGCTGGCGACTATCTCTTCCGTGCGGGCGATCCGTTCGATTCGATCGCAGCGGTCCGCGCGGGGATGGTCAAGACCTTTGTCGATGACAGCCAGGGCAACGAGCAGGTGCTGGGATTCAGCCTGCCCGGTGAAGTGATCGGGCTCAATGCCATCCATGGCGCGCGCTTCCCCTGCAATGCCATAGCGCTGGACACGGTCTACCTGTGCCGTATTTCCTTTCCGCGCCTGAGCCTGCTGGCCACCCGCATGCCGGGACTGCAGGCCCGGCTGTTCAGCCTGCTCAGTGCGGAGATCGGCAAGGTCGCCACGCTGGCGGCCAACCATCGCACCGAGGAGCGCATGGCGGCGTTCCTGCTGGATCTTTCCGAGCGCTATTCCCGGCGCGGTTTCTCGGCCACCCGTTTCAACCTGAGCATGGCCCGTACCGAGATTGCCAACTACCTGCGGATGGCGCCGGAGACGGTGAGCCGGGTGCTTCGCCGGTTGAGCGACGAGGGTGTGATTGCGGTGAACCAACGTGAGATGCTGTTGCTGCAACCCGAGCGGCTGGCGGAACTGGCCGTGACCCGGGAATCCGGACTGGACTGATCAGGCAGGCGAGGGGCCGACCCATGATGCGAGCGGGGCTGTTGTTGCTGGGAATGCTGGTTGCAGTACCGGCCTGGGCGGCTGAGCTGACGGTGTCGGCGGCATCGAGCCTGACCGAGAGCTTCCGCGAACTGGGCACCGCCTATGAGAAGGCACACCCGGGAACCAAGGTGGATTTCAACTTCGCCGCCTCCGGCGTGCTGCTGCAGCAGATCAGCCGCGGCGCACCGGTGGATGTGTTCGCGTCGGCCGATGAAACCACGATGGACCATGCCCAGCAGCAGGACCTGCTGGCGGCCGGCACCCGCGAGGTGTTCGCGGTCAATGCGCTGTGGGTGGTGGTGCCGCCGCAGGCCAAGGCTGCGCCGCATACCTTGAAGGACCTGGCCGGTGCTGGTGTGCAGCGCATCGCACTGGGCAACCCGGACAGCGTGCCGGTCGGCCGCTATGCCAAGGGCGCGCTGGAAGCGGCGGGCCTGTGGCCGTCGGTGCAGGGCAGGATCATCACGACGCAGAACGTGCGCCAGTCGCTGGATTACGTGGCGCGCGGTGAAGTGGATGCCGGCTTCGTCTATGCCACCGATGCACAGGCAATGCCCGACCGGGTGCGCCGTGCCTTCGCGGTTCCGGTGCCCGGGCGCATTGCCTATCCGCTGGCGGTGACCAAGGCCAGTACGCAGCCGGTGGAGGCCAGGCGCTTCGCTGCCTTCGTGCGTTCGCCGCAAGGCCAGGCGATCCTGGCCAGGCACGGGTTCGGCACGCCCTGAGGCATGGATCTGGACTGGAGCGCACTGTGGTTGTCGCTGAAGGTGGCCGGCTGGGCCACCGCGATCAATCTGGTGCTGGGCGTGGCACTGGGCGCATTGCTGGCGCGGCGGCGATTTCCCGGCCGTGAGCTGCTGGATTCGCTGCTGACCTTGCCGATGGTGCTGCCGCCGACGGTGCTGGGCTACTACCTGCTGGTACTGATCGGTCGCAACGGCCCAGTCGGCGCATGGCTGCAATCGTGGTTCGGCATCAACCTGGTGTTCACCTGGCAGGCCGCGGTGATCGCGGCGGCGGTGGCCTCGTTGCCGCTGGTGTTCAAGCCGGCGCGCGCGGCGTTCGAGGAAGTGGACGGGCAGCTGGAACAAGCCGCACGCACGCTCGGTGTGTCCGAAGCCGCGGTGTTCTTCCGCATCACGTTGCCGCTGGCCTGGCGTGGCATTCTTGCCGGGCTGCTGCTGGCATTCGCACGCGCCATGGGCGAGTTCGGTGCCACGCTGATGGTGGCGGGCAGCATTCCGGGGCGCACGCAGACGCTGTCGATCGCCATCTACGAGGCGGTGCAGGCCGGTCAGGATGGCAAGGCCAATGCGCTGGTGATCCTGACCTCGGTGGTCTGCATCGTGATCCTGTTGCTGGCTGCGCGGCTGGTGGGCGGACGTCGCCGGGAGCTGCGTGATGTGGCTTGACCTGCAGGTGCAGCGCCGCCTGCGGGCGGCCGGCCAGGATTTCGTGTTGGACGTATCGCTGCAGTGCACGCAGCGGCAGGTGGTGCTGTTCGGACCCTCGGGTGCCGGCAAGAGCCTGACGCTGAAGGCGGTGGCCGGGCTGCTGCGGCCCGGGCAGGGACATGTGCGCGTGCAGGGGCAGACCTTGTTCGATGCGGCCAACGGCGTGGATCTGCCGCCGCAGCGCCGCCGGCTGGGCTACGTGTTCCAGGATTACGCGTTGTTCCCGCACCTGAGCGTGCGCCAGAACGTGGCGTTCGGGCTGGAGCGCGGGTGGTTGAATCCGCGCGCGGGCCAGCGCTTCGATGCGGTGGAGCAGTGGCTGCACGCATTCCGCATCGACACGGTGGGCGATCTGCTGCCCTCGCAGGTCTCCGGTGGCCAGCGCCAGCGCACTGCATTGGCGCGCGCCCTGGTGACGCAGCCCCAGGCGCTGCTGCTGGATGAGCCGTTCTCCGCACTGGACCACGACCTGCGCCAGCACCTGCGCCAGGAGCTGGAAACCGTGCTGGACCGGACCGGCATCCCGTTGTTGTTGATCAGCCACGACCCGCAGGACGTGGCCATGTTCGGCCAGCAGGTGGCGCGCGTGGTGGACGGCCGCATCGTCGGCGATTGACCGGCGCCTGTAGAGCCGAGCCCATGCTCGGCTGCTCTGCGCGACACCGCCAACAGCAGCCGAGCGTGGGCTCGGCTCTACAGGATCAACGGATCAATACAGTTCACAGTGCGTGCGGCCTTCATTCCGCAGCGCGTCCCATTGCCCTGCACCCGCGACGGCATCGATGGCCTCGCGCACCGCGCCTTCCAGGTGGCGCTTGCTGCCGCACAGGTACAGATGCCCACCGCGGGCCAGGACGTCGCGCACTTCGCTGGCGCGCTGCTGCAGCACATGCTGCACATAGACCTTTTCGGTGCCATCGCGCGAGAACGCGGTATGCAGGCCGGCCAGCACGCCACGCGTGTGCCAGTCCTGCAGCTGGTCGCGGTACAGGTAGTCGTGCTGGCGATGCTTCTCGCCGAACACCAGGTGCACTTCACGTTCGCAGGCGTTGGCCTGCAGTTCCTGCATCAGGCCCATCAAGGGCGCGATGCCGGTGCCGGTGCCGACCAGCAGCAGCGGTGCCTCGCCGGTATCGGGCAGGTGGAAGCCAGGGTTGGAGCGGCAGTACACACGGGCATGGTCCCTGCCATGCAGGAGGCTGCCGGTGGCAGTGCCGAAGCGCTCGCGGCCGCGCAGGGTGTAGCGCACTTCGCGCACGCACAGGCTCAGCTGGTCGTCGCACGGGTGCGAGGCGATGGAATAGGCGCGCGGCAGCCGCGGTGACAGCAGTTCGCGCAGCCGGTCCAGCGGAACGCTGTCCGGGGTGGCGTGGTCCTGCAGCACGTCCAGCAGGTCCAGGCCATGCAGGTAGGCGTCCAGCTCGCGCTTCTGGCTGACCTTCAACAGGCCCTTCAGTACCTCGCTGCCACCGAGCCTGGCCAGTTCGCGTAGCACGCCCTTGCTCGGCAGGCGCAGCTCGCGGTCATGCAGGGCGGCCACGGCGGCGGTGTCGCCGTACCAGCTGGCCAATGCCTGCAGCAGGGCAGGGTCATTCTCTGGCACCACGTGCAGGGTGTCGCCCGCGCGGTAGGCCATGCCACTGCCGGCAATGTCCAATTGCAGGTGCCAGGCGGCCGGGTCGCTGCTGTTCAAGCGACGGCGTTCGAGGATGGGGGCGGCGAAGGCATTGTCTTCGCCATAGGCGGTGACCTGCAGGTGCAGGTCACGGCCGGCGCTGAGGTCGCCGTCCAGCACCTGGCCCAGCACCGGCTGCCATTGCTGGAAGAACTGCTCGTAGCCCAGGTCGGCGTCCACGCGGTGCAGCAGCGGCTGCGCCTGGCGCTCGCTCAGCGCAGCATCCAGCGCCTTGGTGAAGCCACAGAAGCTGGGGTAGCCGGTGTCACCAAGGCCGAACACCGCATAGCGCAGGCCGCTCAGCGTCGGGGTCTGGCGCAGTGTTTCGAAGAACTGCTCGCCGTTGGCCGGCGGTTCGCCATCGCCGAACGAACTGGAGATCGCGAGCAGCACGTCGCCTTGGCCGAGGCTGGCCACGTCGATGTCGTTGAACGGGAGCACCTGCGGGCCGTGCGGCTGCAGGTCCGCGCCCAGGCGCTGGGCCAGGGCGCGGGCATTGCCCGACTCGGACGCGAAACCCACCAGCAGGCGGCTGAAGGGCGTACTGGTCGGGAGGGCGTTCACGCGGCCTCGTAGAAGTCGTCGAACTTTTCCTTGCTGAACTCGACCAGGTCGTAGTTCTGCATCAGGTCGTTCACCACGCGGCGGATGCTGATGTACGAGGTGATGTTGCCGTCGGCGTCGAACAGCGGCTGCACGGTGGTATCGACCACATAGAGCACGCCGCCCTTGCCGAGGTTGGGCACGATGCCGGTCCAGGTCTTGCCGGCCTTGATGGTGTCCCACATGTCCTTGTAGACGGCCTTGGGCACATCCGGATGGCGCACGATGCTGTGCGGCTGGCCGATCAGCTCTTCGCGGGCGAAGCCGGTGAGCGTGCAGAACAGGTCATTGGCGTAGGTGATGTTGCCCTGCAGGTCGGTGGTGGAGATCACCATGACGTTCTGCAGCGCATTCACGAGCTGGGCGTTGTCGGGGGTGTAGCTCATCGCAGGGTCCTTGTGGATGCCGGTAACGCCGGCGTGTTCGGGTCCTGCATAGAGATACGCCCGCACGGCGGCGGGCGGTTTGACATTGGTCAAGTGGGTGATGCGATGGCCTGCGACCGGGTGTCGCAGGAAGAATCTCTGTAGAGCCGAGCCCATGCTCGGCTCACGGGGCAAACGGGATTGCCAGCAGCCGGGCGCGGGCTCGGCTCTACGGAAGAGACACGGGCGGGAGGCGGGCGCCTGTCATGTGTACTGAGCTCATGACACCTTGTCACAAAGAAATCGCCATGGCTTCACGGTTGGTTGATCGCATGCAGGGCTATTGTCGTCCTGAGCCTCTCGCTGACGTCCCCCACGTCCTGCGTCGACTTCCCTCCCAGCATCAGCGCCCGTCCGGGCGCCGCTGGCGTCTGTCTGCCTGAAGCATCCGAGATCATCCCCATGGCCCGCGCCGCCCAGTCCGCTTCACCCGTTGCGATCTCTCCGGTCACGCCCGTGCCGATCGGCACCCGCCGTGGCCACTCGCAACCACTGCAGCTGCCGGAACTGGTACAGCGTGTGTTGTTCGTCGCGACCGAGATGGCCGACTTCATCAAGGCCGGAGGCTTGGGCGACGTGGCCGCGGCCCTGCCGCGTGCGGTGCGCGGCGCCTGTGATTCGCGCGTGCTGCTGCCCGGCTACCCGGAAGTACTGCAGCGCCTGCCACAGTTGCAGCGGGTGGGGCAGGTCAGCGCGCGGGCCGGCTTGCCGGCGTGCACGATCGGCATGGCGGTGCAGGCAGACGGTCTTCCGATCTATGTGCTGCTGTCGCCTGAGCTGTACGAGCGTGAAGGATCGCCCTACGTCGACGGGCAGGGCCAGGAGTGGAAGGACAACGCGGTTCGCTTCGCCACGCTCTCACACGCGGCCGCGGAGATCGCGGCCGGGCGTGCCGGGCTGGACTGGTCGCCGCAGCTGCTGCACCTGAACGACTGGCCCGTGGCCATGGCGGCCGCCTACGTGCGTTGGGACCGGACCACCGTGCCGACCCTGCTGACCATCCACAACCTGGCGTACCAGGGGCTGTTTCCGTACGCGCTTGCAGCTGTGCTGGGCGTACCGGCCGAACACCTGGATGAACTGCACTTCCACGGGCAGATGTCGTTCCTGCAAGGCGGGATCACCAACGCCACGCGCCTGAACACGGTCAGCCTGCGCTACGCGCAGCAGATCACCGCCCCGGATGACGGCTGCGGGCTGCATGATCTGTTGGCGCGTCGCGCGGCCGGCGGGCACCTGAGTGGCATCGTCAACGGCATCGACGCCAGCTGGGACCCGCGTCGCGATATCCATCTCAAGGCCCACTTCGGCATTGGTGAGTGGACCGGGCGCGCCACCAATGCGCATGCGGTGCGCAAGGCATTCGGCCTGGCGCCCTCCGCCGGCCCGCTGTTCGCGGTGGTGTCCCGCCTGGTGCACCAGAAAGGCCTGGACATCACCTGCGACGTGGCGCCGCAGATCGTGGCGGCCGGCGGCCAGCTGGTCATCATCGGCGGTGGCGAGCCGCAGGTGGAAGCGCAGGTGCAGGCGCTGGCCCGGCGCTACCCCGGACGGGTGGGCGCATTCATCGGCTTCGAGGAGGCGCTGGCCCGCCAGATGTTTGCCGGCGCCGACTTCCTGCTGATGCCTTCGCGTTTCGAACCCTGTGGGTTGAGCCAGATGTACGCGCAGCGCTTCGGCTGCCTGCCCATCGCGCACGCGACCGGCGGGCTGGTCGATACCGTCGAGGATGGCGTAACCGGATTCCTGTTCCACGGCGCCAATGCCGACGGCCTGCGCCGCTGCGTGGAACGGGCGATGCGCACCTTCCGCCTGCCCGGCCTGCTGCAGGCCATGCGCCGCGCGGCCATGCTGCGGCCGGGCGGTTGGGATGCGGCGGGGCGTGCCTACCTGGCGTTGTACCAGCAGACCTGCCAGGTGGCCGCATGAGTCACGACAGCCTGCATCTGGCCGCCCTGGAGGATGAGACGATCCCGGAGACGGGATTGGATCAGCGGGTCGCGCCGGCGCTGGAGGACCTCGTCCATGCACGACCGGCCGATGCGTTTGCCTGGCTCGGGCCGCACCAACAGCCCGATGGCCAGCGCCAGCTGCGCGTTCTGGTGCCCCACGCGCGTCGCGTGGAGGTGATTGCGGGCCCGGAGCGGCGCTGGGACCTGCAACCGGGCCCCTTGCCTGGCCTGTTCGAAGGTGCAGCAGGTGAAGCGCCCGTGCCGCTGCTCGCCCTGCATTTCGAGCAGGGTGTGGAACAGATACACGATGCCTATTCCTTCGGTCCGCTGCTGGATGAGGCGCTGCTGGAGCGTTTCCATGCCGGCGATGCTGATGCAGCGCGGCAGTTGGGCGCGCTGCCGATGCAGCTGCAGGGCATCGACGGGGTGCGCTTCGCGGTATGGGCCCCCAATGCGCGACGGGTTGCCGTGGTTGGCGATTTCAATGGTTGGGATGGCCGACGCCATCCGATGCGTCTGCGGCATACCGCTGGCGTCTGGGAGTTGTTCCTGCCTGGCGTGCAGCCGGGCGCCCGTTACAAGTTCCGCATTGTCGGGGCTGATCGCCAGGTGATGACCGACAAGTTCGATCCGATGGCGCGCTGGGCCGAGCTGCCTCCCGCGACTGCTTCGCGGGTGCCTTCTGCGGGGCGGATGGAGTGGCACGATGACGCATGGATGGCGGCCCGTCCCCACGCCGGAACCCGCGCGCCACTGTCGATCTACGAGGTGCATGCGGGCTCCTGGCAGCGCAGCGACGAGGGCGCGCCGCTGGACTGGGATGCCCTGGCCGACCGGTTGATTCCGTACGTGGCCGGGCTTGGCTTCACCCACATCGAGCTGCTGCCGGTGAGCGAGCATCCCTTCGGCGGTTCCTGGGGCTACCAGCCGCTGGGGATCTACGCGCCGACGGCGCGCCACGGCACGCCGCAGGCCTTCGCGCGCTTCGTGGACCGCTGCCATCAGGCCGGCATCGGCGTGATCGTGGACTGGGTGAGCGCGCACTTCCCCAACGATGCCCATGGCCTGGCCGGGTTTGATGGGACCGCGCTGTACGAGCACGCCGACCCGCGCGAAGGCGTGCACGCCGACTGGGACACGCTGATCTACAACTATGGCCGCAACGAAGTGGCTGCCTACCTGATCGGCAGTGCGCTGGAATGGGTGGAGCGCTTCCATATCGACGGTCTGCGCGTGGACGCAGTAGCGTCGATGCTGTACCGGGATTACAGCCGTGCCGAGGGGGAGTGGATACCCAACGAGCAGGGCGGACGCGAGAACCTGCAGGCGGTCGCGTTCCTGCGGCGGATGAACCAGACGCTGCGCGAGCGCTTTCCGGACGTGCTGGTGATCGCCGAGGAATCCACCGCATGGCCAGGGGTGACCGCGCCGGTGGAGCAGGGCGGACTTGGTTTCACCCACAAATGGAACATGGGCTGGATGCACGACACCCTGCAGTACCTGGGGCGCGATCCGGTTCATCGCCAGCATCATCATAGTGAGATCAGCTTCGGCCTGGTCTACGCCTTCTCCGAACGGTTCGTGCTTCCGCTTTCGCATGACGAGGTGGTGCACGGCAAGGGGGCGCTGCTGGCCAAGATGGCGGGCGAGCCGGCGCAGCGGCCGGCCCAGCTCCGCGCGTACTACGGTTTCATGTGGGCGCACCCGGGCAGCAAACTGCTGTTCATGGGCGGCGAGTTCGGCCAGGGACAGGAGTGGTCGCACGATGCGGCACTGGACTGGGTACGGGCGGCCAGCAGTGAGGGCCAGGGCCTGTCACGCCTGGTGGGCGACCTCAATGCCGTGCTGCGTTCCGAACCTGCGTTGCATCGCGACGAACGCGACGAACGCGGTTTCGACTGGAGCGTGGCCGACGACAGCCGCAACAGCGTCTACGCCTTCATCCGCCGGGATCCTGCCGGTAGCGGCCGCACCCTTCTGGTGGTGAGCAACTTCACTCCGGTGCGTCGCGACGGCTACCGGGTCGGCGTGCCGCAACCGGGGTGTTGGACCGAACGGCTCAACACCGACAGCGCGTATTACGGTGGCGGCAATGCGGGAAACCTCGGTGCAGTGCATACCGAGTCGAGGCCGATGCACGGCCACGCCCAGTCGCTGCGGCTGACCCTGCCGCCGCTGTCCACGCTGTACCTGCAGGTTGATGCATGACCACAGTGGCCCCGCGCCTGGGCGCTTGGCCGGTGGCCGGTGACGGGGTGGAGTTCCGCGTGTGGGCACCGGACGCAAGGACGATGGCGCTGTGCCTGCGCGGCACGCAACAGCCGATGCAACGTGACCCGGACGGCTGCCACTGGCTGCGGACACCGGCATCGCATGGCGACCGCTACCGTTTTCGCCTTCCTTCCGGTCAGGACGTGCCCGACCCGGCCTCGCGCTGGCAGCCGGACGGCATCGACGGAGACAGCGCGGTGGTGCTGGACACGGCCATGGCGCAACCCGCTTGGCGCGGGCATGCCTGGCAGGATCTGGTGATCTATGAAGCACACATCGAGGCCGGCGGCGGCTTCGCGGCGTTGACCGCGCAGCTGCCGATGCTGGCCGCGCTGGGCATCACCGCCATTGAACTGATGCCGGTCGCGCAGTTTCCCGGCCAGCGCAACTGGGGCTACGACGGCGTGTTCCCGTATGCGCCGGCCCATGCCTATGGCGGGCCGGCAGCGCTGAGGGCCTTCATCGAAGCGGCGCACGATGCAGGGCTCTCGGTGCTGCTGGATGTGGTCTACAACCACTTCGGACCACAGGGCAACCACCTGCGCGACTACGCGCGCGGGTTCTTCCGTGACGACCGCAGCACGCCGTGGGGCGAGGCCATCGACTTCCGCCAGCCCTGGGTGCGGCGCTTTTTCATCGACAACGCGCTGATGTGGTTGCGCGACTACGGCTTCGATGGCCTGCGCCTGGACGCGGTGCACGCCATTGACGATGACGGTTTCCTCCAGCAGCTGGCCGATGAGGTACGTGCGGTGGCCCCGCACGCGCACCTGGTGCTGGAGAACGAGCGCAACCAGGCGCGGTGGCTGCGCGGCGCCTACCAGGGGCAGTGGAACGATGACTTCCACAATGCGCTGCACGTGATGCTGACCGGCGAGCAGGAGGGCTATTACGCGGCCTATGCCGGTCGCGCCGAAGCACTGCTGGCGCGCTGCCTGGCCGAAGGATTCGCCTGGCAGGGTGAACCGGACCTGCGCGGCGATCCCCGCGGCGAACCCAGCGCCGACCTGTCTCCCGCGTGTTTTGTGGCATTCGCGCAGAACCACGACCAGGTAGGCAACCGTGCTTTCGGCGAGCGCTTGTCGATGCTGGTGGATCCGGCGCGGCTGCGTGCGGCGCTGGCGTTGACCCTGCTGACGCCGATGATCCCGCTGCTGTTCATGGGCGAACCGTGGCAGGCGCAATCGCCGTTCCTGTTCTTCACCGACTACGCGCCGCCGCTGGACGAGGCGGTGCGCGAAGGGCGTCGCCGCGAGTTCGCTGGTTTCAGCGCCTTTGCCGACGCCGCCGCGCGCGCGCGTATTCCCGACCCGAACGACCCGGCCACCCTGCAGGCGTCCTACACGTCGCCGCCCGGCGATGATTCCTGGTCGCAGGACTGGCTGCGCTGCACGAGCGGGTTTCTGGCACTGCGCAGGCGCTATCTGCAGCCCGGGTTGCTGCAGGCGCGGTCGTTGGGTGCGCGCGTGCTGGGCGAAGGCGCGGTGCAGGCGGGCTGGCAGCTGCCGTCGGGCCAGTGGTGGATCGCGGTCAATGTCGGCCCGTCGCCGGTGGTGCATGCGATGCCGGCCGGGGAGCACGTTGTGGGGCCGGACGCTGCCACGTTGCTGCCCGCAGGCGGCGGCGTGCTTGCCTGTTGGGTCGCCGCATGAGTACCGATGCGGCGGTTCTGGAGGCGGCACGGCGCGCGGGCCTGCTGGTTCGCTGGACCGACGTGGCCGGTGTCGAGCGCGAGGTCGCACCGGACGTGCTGCGCGCGGTGCTGGAGGGGCTGCAGGGCGATGCAGCGCCCGAGCACGGTGGCCTGCGCACGGCCTGCTGTGGACAGCTGCTGGCGATGCCGGACGCAGCCGGCGCAGCGTGCTGGGTGGATGAGCATGGCGCAGTGCTGCCGGCACGCGCCGATGCGCAAGGGCGCTGGCGCGTGCCGGACCAGCCGGGTTACTGGCAGTGGCGCCGGGGCGACCGGCAACAGGCGGTTGCGGTGGCGCCACAACGTGCCTGGTGGCCGCAGGGCACGCTGCGCGGCTGGGGCCTGTCGGCGCAGGTCTACAGCCTTCGCGCCTCTTGCGACGCTGGCATCGGTGACAGCGCCGGCTGTGCACGATGGAGCGAACTGCTGCACCGTCACGGCGGCGATGCAGTGGCGTTGAGCCCGCTGCATGCCGGCTTGCCACCTGGGCCAGGCTACAGCCCCTATTCGCCCAGCGACCGGCACTGGCTCGATCCACTGCAGGTGTCCCTGCCGCAGGTACTGCCGGAGGCAGCCGACGCCGTGCTGGCTGAAGACCAAGCACTGGCGACGGCAGTTGCAGCCGCCACCGCAGCGCGCCGCATCGACTGGCCGCACTCGGCGGCGTTGAAGTGGCGCTGGCTGCGCCAGGTGCACCAGTGGCTGCGGCAGCAGGCGCCGGCACAGTGCGAACAGATGCAGACGTGGCGCGATGCGCAAGGCGAACCCCTGCTGCGCTATTGCCAGCACGCCGCCGACCGGTTCACTGGAAGCGCCGACGACCATGCGTTTGCGCAATGGTTGGCGCGGCAGGGCTGGGCGCAGGTGCAGGCGGGATTGCGCAACGACGGCGCGTCGATCGGGCTGATCGCGGATCTGGCGGTGGGTTGCGCACCGCAGGGCGTCGAGGCGCGGACCGGCGGCGACCAACTGCTGCAGGGTCTTGAACTGGGCGCGCCGCCGGATGCGTTCAATCCGCTGGGCCAGGCCTGGGGTATCACCAGCTGGTCACCCTTCGCCCTGCAGCGCGAGGGCTTTGAGCCGTTCATCCGCGTGCTGCGCGCTGTGATGGCCGGCCGTGGCGGGCTGCGCATCGACCATATCCTTGGCCTGCAGCGCCTGTGGGTGCTTCCCCGCGGGGCGGGCGCCGGGCAGGGCGTTTACCTGCGCTATCCGTTCGATGATCTGATCAACCTGCTGGTGCTGGAATCGTGGCGGCATCGCTGCGTGCTGATTGGTGAAGACCTGGGCGTGGTGCCGCCGGGCGTTCGCCAGCGGCTGGCAGCCCGCGGCATCCTGGGCATCGAGGTGCTGCCGTTCGCCCGCAACGGTGAGCGCTTCCTGCCGGCGCCACGGTGGCGCCGCGATGCGGTGGCCATGCCCTCCACCCATGATCTGCCACCGCTGTCCGGCTGGCTGCACGGGCGCGACCTGCGCTGGCGTGCCCGCCTGGGTGAGCTGAGCGGGCTTCCGTCGGCGCTGCACGCGCGCTCCAGAGAGGTCCAGGCGCTGTCCGCAGTCGCCCGGGGCGAGGGGGCCACGCTTGAAGCGCGTGCGCTGTCGCTGGTCGCGCACGCATCGTCACGGCTGGCGCTGCTCCCGCTGGAAGACGCCCTGGGCAGTCGCGCGCAGGTGAACCTGCCGGGCACCGTCAACGGCCATCCGAACTGGCGCCGGCGGCTACCGCTAGCGTGGGACCAGGACGCGGTTGACGCACGTATTGCCCGCTTCAGCGCCACGCGGCGGAGGGAGCGGCGATGACTCCATTGCGTGCCACCGTACGCCTGCAATTGCATGCAGGCTTCGACCTCGAGGCCGCCGCGACGAAGCTGCCGTACTACGCCGCGCTGGGCGTCAGCCACCTTTACCTGTCGCCGATCACCGCTGCGCTGCCCGGGTCTACGCATGGCTACGATGGCATCGACCCGGCCCGCATCAATCCGGAACTGGGCGGCGAAGAAGCCTTCCGGCAACTGGCCACAGCGACGCGCGCGCACGGCATGGGCCTGATCCTCGACATCGTACCCAACCATCTGGCGGCGTCCCCGCACAGCCATTGGTGGAACGATGTGCTGATGCACGGGCGTCGAAGCCCGCACGCAGAATGGTTTGACATCGACTGGGAGGCGCCGGGCTGCGAGGGCCGGCTCTGGCTGCCTGCACTGGACCGGCCGTTGCACGACGCGGTGCGCGATGGCGTAGTGCGCGTGGTGGTGGACAACGCGCGTCCCGTGCTGCGCCACCACGGGCTGGCGTTGCCCTTGTCGCCGCGCAGCCATCCACTGGACCCCGCGCAGTGGCCGGCGTGGGCCGAGCGCTGCAACCGCAGCGTTGAACGGCTGCATACGCTGCTGCAGCGGCAGCACTACCGGCTGGCCTGGTGGCGCACGGCGGGCGATCAGGTGAACTACCGGCGCTTTTTCGATATCAATGAACTGGCCGCGCTGCGGGTGGAGCGTGACGACGTGTTCGAGGCGGTGCATGCGCTGCCGCTGCGGTTGGTACGCGAGGGACGGGTGGACGGCCTGCGTATCGATCATGTGGATGGCCTGTCCTCCCCGGGCGCCTACCTGCGGCGCCTTCGTGAATCGCTCGACGCAGCCTGTGCGGCCGGCGGTCGTGATCCGCAGGCGGTGAGCCTGCATGTGGAGAAGATACTGGCCGAGGGCGAGCAGCTGCCCGACAGCTGGGCCTGCGACGGTACCACCGGCTATGACTTCATGGACCAGACCGGTGCCTGGTTGCACGATCCGGCGGCTGCCCCCGCGCTCTCGCGCACGTGGCAGGCGCTGGGCGGTGACTCGCGCAGCTTTGACTGGATTCAGCAGGACGCTCGCGGCATGATGTTGCGCCAGGGCCTTCACGCAGACTTCCAGCGGCTGCTGCGCAGTGCGCAGCAGGTCCTGCAGCCCCGGCTGGCCGAGGCCGATATCGGAGTGGCTGCGCTGGCACGCGCATTGGCTTCATTGCTGCGGCATTACCGCACCTACCGGCCCTATTCGCTGCAGTGGACGGGTGAACGAAAGGCGCTGGTGGACGCTGCAGCTGCTGCGCGCGAGGCGCTGGACGGTGCGGCACGCGCCGCGCTGGATCTGCTGCTGCAGGCACTTCCCGGCCAGGCGCCGGCTGAAACCGAGCTGCGTGTACGGTTCGGGCAGCTGGCCGCGCCGTTGAATGCCAAGTCGGTGGAAGACACAGGCTTCTATCGTTACTTCAGGCTGCTGTCGCGCAACGAAGTCGGCAGTGATCCGCAGCGGCTGGGCATGGAAGGGCGCGAGCTGCTGGAACATGCAGCCGGGCGCCTGCGGCGCCATCCCAGGGCGCTGCTTGCGCTGGCCACCCACGATCACAAGCGCGGGGCCGACAGCCGGGCACGGCTGGCGGTTCTCAGTACCTGCACGGTCGAGTGGCGGGACGCGGTGCGGCGCTGGAGCCGGATGGCGACCCACGCCGGCGCGCCGATGCCGTTGCCGGGTGCCGAGACCTATGCGCTATGGCAGGCGCTCGTCGCCGCGTGGCCGATGCACGGTACCCCCGGCGCCGACTTCGCATCGAGGATGGTGCAATGGCTGACCAAGGCATTGCGCGAGGGTAAACGGGTCAGCAGCTGGTCCGATCCCAACGTGGCCGTGGAGGAGGCCGCCGCGCAGTGGCTGCACGCGCTGCTGGATGGAGCGCCATTGCAGCCGGTGCGGGAGGCGCTGGCGACGTTCGTGGCGCGCATCGCGCCGGCGGGCGCCTGCAACGGCCTGGCACAGCTGTGCCTGCAGCACTGCCTGCCCGGCGTGCCCGACCTCTACCAGGGCGGCGAAGGCTGGGACCTGAGCCTGGTGGACCCGGACAACCGGTACGCGGTGGACTATCCGGCGCGGCACGCGTGGCTGCGTGATGCGCGCGGGTGGCCCGCGCTGCTGGATGACTGGCGGGACGGTGGGATCAAGGCATTCCTGCTCCGGCAGTTGCTCGATTGCCGCCGCAGGCACCCGCATCTTTTCCTGCACGGCGCGCTGCAGCCGCTGTCCGCGCCTGCGCGCTCGCCGTGGCTGGCGTTCACGCGCAGGCATCAGGCGCAGGTGCTGCTGGTGGTCGTACGGCGAAGTTCGCCCACCACCATGCCGGGGCCCAGCCTGCACATTCCGCGCGACGTCGGCAGCGGCGTGACGCTGCGTGGGCTGCCGGCAGGCCCCATGCGCAATGTCCTGGACGGGCGCATCGAACATTTCAACGCAACCGCGGACGTGGCCGGGCTTCTGGCTGGCAGCCCGTTGGCGATATGGATCAACGAGGAGACAGGTAGGGATGGACAGCAGGGAACGACGGCAGCGGATTGAGGCACTTGCCCACCAGATCTGGGAGGCAGAAGGGCGCCCGGACGACCAGCAGCAACGGCACTGGCACATGGCCGAGCGGCTGGTGGAAGCCGAGATTGCCGCCGCGCGCGGGGAGGAGGGCACTGATGGCGAGCCGTAAGTGGACGCAGACCTCGCGGGTGCGCGAAGGCCGGCCGTTCCCGCTGGGGGCGACCTGGGACGGATTGGGTGTGAACTTCGCGCTGTACTCGCGGCACGCCACGCGGGTGGAACTCTGCCTGTTCGATGGACGCAACCGCGAAGTGGAACGCATCGCGCTGCCCGAGTACACCAACGAGATCTGGCATGGTTACCTGCCGGACGTGCGGCCCGGGCAGCGTTACGGCTACCGGGTGCACGGCCCGTATGCGCCGGAAGAGGGCCATCGCTTCAATCCCAACAAGCTGCTGCTGGACCCCTACGCCAAGCAGATCGTCGGCGAACTGAAGTGGGCCCCCCACCTGTTCGGCTACACCCTGGGTCACCGCGATGGCGATCTCAGTTTCGACCGCCGCGACAGCGCCAGCTACATGCCGCGCTGCGCCGTGATCGACCCGGCCTTCAGCTGGGGTGTCGAGCGTGCACCTGCCACGCCCTGGGACCGGACCGTGATCTACGAAGCGCATGTGCGCGGGCTGACCATGCAGCATCCCGATGTCCCGCAGGCCGAGCGTGGCACCTTCTCTGCCCTGCGCCATGACGCAGTGGTCGACCACCTCAGCCATCTGGGCGTGACCGCCATCGAACTGCTACCCGTGCACGCATACGTCGATGACCAGCAGCTGCTCGAGCGCGGGCTGCGCAATTACTGGGGGTACAACACCATCGGCTTCTTCGCGCCGCAGCCTCGCTACCTGTCGCTGGGCATCGTGGCCGAGTTCAAGCAGATGGTCGCGCGGTTGCACAATGCCGGCATCGAAGTGATCCTGGACGTGGTCTACAACCACACCGCCGAAGGCAATGAGCTGGGCCCTACGCTGTCGTTCAAGGGCATCGACAACGCCAGCTACTACCGCCTGGCCGATGATCGCCGCTACTACATCAACGATACCGGCACCGGAAATACGTTCGACCTGACCAATGCCGGTGCGCTGCGCATGGTCATGGACTCGCTGCGCTACTGGGTGACCGAGATGCGGGTGGATGGGTTCCGCTTCGACCTGGCAACCATCCTCGGCCGCGAACGGCATGGCTTCGACGCTTCGGGCAGCTTCCTCGATGCGGTACGCCAGGACCCGATCCTGAGCCAGGTGAAGCTGATTGCCGAGCCCTGGGACATCGGCCCGGGCGGCTATCAGCTGGGCCAGTTTCCGCCGGGCTGGGCCGAGTGGAACGACCGCTTCCGCGATACGGTGCGCGCGCTGTGGCGCGGCGATGGCGGCCAGCTGGCGGAGTTTGCCACGCGCTTCACCGGCTCGGCCGACCTGTTCGAACACCACGGCAGGCGGCCGTCGGCCAGCATCAATCTGGTGACGGCGCATGATGGATTCACCCTGCACGATCTGGTGAGCTACAACGATCGCCACAACGAGACCAACGGAGAGGACAACCGTGATGGCCATTCGCACAACCTTTCCTGCAACCATGGCGTGGAGGGTGAGACCGATGATCCGGAGATTCTCTCCCTCCGTGCGCGGCAGATGCGCAACCTGCTGGCCACGCTGCTGCTGGCGCAGGGCACCCCGATGCTGCTCGCCGGGGATGAGTTCGGCCATTCGCAGCAGGGCAACAACAACGCCTACTGCCAGGACAACCCGCTGAGCTGGATCGACTGGGAGCGCGCAGCATTGCCGGCTGCACAGGCGCAGGTGGCGTTCGTGCGGCGGGCGCTGTCACTGCGCCGGCGCTACGGCCTGCTGCGCCGGAACCGGTTCCTGCGCGGCGAATACGATGAGGCGCTGGGCCTGCGCGATATCGACTGGCGGCATCCAGATGGTCGCGGCATGGAGGAAGCGGACTGGCATGACGCAGGGCTGCGTGCGCTACTGATCGTACTGGACGGTCGCAGTCCGGACAGTGGCCTGCGCGAGCCCGGGCGGCATGTCAGCCTGGCCCTGCTGTTGAACGCCGGGGAGCACCCGCAGCGGTTCTGTGTGTCAGACGACGCCCTGTCGTTCCGGCGCGTACTCCTGCAGACCGACGAAACGCCGTTGGAGCCGGATGAGGAAGGCGCCTGGACGCTGCCGCCGCGCAGCCTGTGCCTGCTGGCGGCAAGCAGCA